>NZ_KV811628.1:0-31217 GCF_001813175.1 Corynebacterium sp. HMSC069E04
CCCGCTACGCACCCCGAAACCGGAAGAGCCAGTTTGACTCGTAGGCGTTGAAGGTGCGGGGTGCTGCGCGGTTCAGTTCCTTGGCCAAGCTATCGGCGTCGGAGGCGTCGGCGTAGGTGCCGCCGGTGGCGTCGGCAATGCACTGCAGTTCCTGCTGTGCCTCGGGCTCAACGTTGAAGCCGACGGTATTGATGACTAGGTCGATGCCCTGCTCCTTCAGCTCTTTCGCCACATCACACACGGGTGGCGGGGTGCAGGTGGCAACGCCATCGGAGACCAAGATGATGCTGCGCTGGCCTTCCTCTGGTAGCTCAGCGGCGGCCTTGCGTAGGGACTCGCCGATGGGGGTGAATCCTCGTGGCTGCAAGCCATCCATATGGGCGATCATCTTCTCAGAGTTACCGGCCTCGGGTGGTGCGACCACGGTGATGTCCTGGCAACCGGCCGCCTCATCTTCGGGGGCTTCGCCGGTGTTGCCACCATAGGTGACAAGCCCCAGAGGGGCGTCATCTCCGGCTTCGGTGATGAAGGTGCGGGCGGCCTCCTTGGCGGCATCAATGCGGGTCTGCCCGCCGGCATCGTTGGTGATCATCGAGCCGGAGGAATCGAAAACCACCATGGTTGGAGCCATGTTGCTGGAAGTGGAGTTGGCCGATTCGGAAGGTTTGTCTTCCGCGGCGGCTAAGGGAAACAGCCCGGTTGCAGCTGCCGCGGCTAACACCGCGAGAATGGCCGCTAAGGCCACCGATAAGGAACGGAAAGTATGGTGAGGGAAAGTGTGCATGTGAGTTAAGTTACATGCCAAGTGGTTACCTCGCTAGGCGAGCGTGGAACCGAGGGGGAGTGCGCCCCATTGACACCCCGCTATTAGTCATCCAAAGCGTGCAGGTAGAAAAAGCGGATCAGCGCGCGCCGGGGAATATCGAGCAGCGGGCGCAGAAAGGCGAGGCGGGCGGGTTGGGAGGAGGCGTCGACAAGCAGGAGCGTGCGCCCATCCCGCAGGCGCTCCAGGGTAAAGGTTTCCTCGCCGCGCTCGATGTGGCCGGGGAGGGTGCCGTAGGTAAAGCCGCAGCGGCCCTCCTCGTGGAATACATCCACCACTCGGCAGCGAAACTCCCATGGGCCTAACCCGAGGGAGACCTCTGCGCCTTCTTCTACGATGGCGTGGCTGGGATTAACCCGAAAGAGGCCGCTGCGCTGGAGTCCCCAGCTAAAGAGCTTGTCGGCCGCGGTGTCAAAATCAGCGTCGATGACGCGGGACATGTGCAGTTGTGGGAAGCTTGCGGTGGAGGAGTAGGAGAGTAGTTCGGGCATCGCTTAAGCCCTGTCGCCTGCACGGCGAAGCCAGGCGCAGAGTTCCTTCTGTGCGCGGTCCACGCCGCCGGGGTAGCTTTCCTCAAGCTCGAGTTTGACGCTATCGAAAATGCGCTCTGAGATGAGCTCCGCGCGCTCTCTACTCAGTTGTCCTTGTAGTTCATCGAGCGGCACCTTGAGCTCCGTATAGGGGCTCGGGCGGAAGTACCACGACCGCATGTCCTCCGAATAAACGGCAATAGTTGTCTTCGTCATGTGCGATTCCAGCACAACGTTCCCAAACACCAGCGACGTCAGCTTCTTGGATTCCATGGCCGCGAGTGTAGACCGATGTGAACGCCTGCTGCTTTTAAGCGGGTTTAACCTGCGGTAACCGGTTGGATAGAGAGGTAGTTGGCATCGCCAGCGCACCCTTCGAAGCCGGAAATGCGGATGAAGGCGCTGGCGGTTTCGCCGGGCGGGTAGACGCGCAGGCCGTCGGCCGCCTGGGGCTGGCAGGAAGTTGGGTCAAGGACACCCATGTTGGTCATCTTCAGGCCCGCACGGGCAGAGTGCCCGGGCTCGAGCGTGACGGTTGCTGTTTCTTGGCCCGATTCACGCTCGGCGGCGGGGCCGAGCTGGGTGCCGTCGTCATTGGTGACGGCGGAGACGCCAGGAAAGCCTTGCAACGTACACGGTGCGGGAGAAGTGTTGGTGAACGTAATGTCAGCCAAGCGTGAGCCGGCGGCCCCCTGCTCGTTGGCAAGACTGATATCTAGCTGTTTCGTTGTGCAGGCGCTGTCGGCGGCAGTCGGGATTGCGCCTTGGGCGCTGTGCGCGTCTTCGCTTGTCTCGGGTGACTTCTGTTCGGCGGCCGCTGAATCTGCGTCGTGTGACTGCGGGTCTGCGGATGTTGAAGCCCCAGATTCGGCGCTGGCGGCTTGAGTGGTGGGGGAGACAGCGGAAAGCGTGGCGTCGGTGCTGTCATCGGTGGCGCAGCCGGCCAGTGCAAGGGCAAGGGAACCGGCGGCGAGAACGGGGAGTAGTCGCTGCGTAATCATGGTGGGGAGTCTAGACGCTATGGGCTTAGAGGTCCTGCAGAGCGGGGAATACCCTCTCCCTAAGTAATGGGGCGACGGTGACGTCTGGGGCAGCGGGATCGACCCAGGCTAGCTCTGCAATCTCCTTGTCAGGATGGGCGACGGAAATCTCTTCTTCACAGACATAGACGTGAGCGTGGATCGTCTGAGGTGCGTCATTGGCCGCAGGCGAGACATAGGTGGCTAGGCGGCGCAACTTCGACATATCAACCGCGGCGCGAACAGCCTCGTGGGCGATGAGCTGGGCGGCGCGAGCTGGATTAATGGTCTCATCGATGGAGCCAAATGGCAGGACGAATTCTGGAGTATCGGTGGCGCGGATGACAAGAACGCGGCCATGGTTATCGCGCAGGATTACAGCGACTATCTCAGCAATGCCTGCAGGAGATGACGAAGAATTGGCAGTCTCAGACATGCCTCCATAGTAGGTCTGCGGAGGCGCGGCAGGCGGTGAAAGATAAGAGGGGGCACCCGAAAACTGTCAGTAGTGTAACGGCTTGGACACAGTCCCACACGTTAGAAAACGGCTACCCCAGTGCGCGTGTCATTATGGGGGAAGTCTTATAGACCAATACGAGAAGAAATGAAAAGAGGAATTGTTCAATGAGAAAAATTCCGCACCTTAAGAAAGTCATTGTGGGCTCGGCTTTCGCAGGTGCGTTCTTCCTGGGTAACCCAATGGCGGGTGCTCAGGAGCTCCCCACCATCCCGGAGATTGATTCAGCAGGTTTTGTCGACCAGGTACGCACGGATCTGCAGTCCGTAGGTATTGAGACCAAGCCCGTGGACAAAGAGCTGACCGACGCCCTCGATACCGCCGTCAACGGTGCTGCCGCAGCGGCATCGAAGGATGTGAATCAGGCAGTCGAGGGAGCCGTGAACTCGCCTGCGGCGCAGCGCCTCGCGGAGCAGGCAAACCTGAAGACGCAACTGCCGGCCCCGTCCGAGCAGCAGGATTATGCCGGCGCTGATGCCATCACGGGTGAACCGCTGACGAACCCGACGCCTATCGGACTGTTGGAGGAGGCCACGCAGCCGGAATTTGTACCCCAGGGCACGGATCCGAATTATGTGTGGAAGAACGACCTGTTCTCCAAGATTGCTGCTGGTAAACCGCACGCGGAGTACGTTCTGCACCGAGTCCCTGGTTCTTTCTACGATGCTCCCCAGATCCCCGAGGAATCCAACGTTGCGATGACCGAAGGGAAGTCTCTGTACGGCCCGGGTACCCCGCTGTACATCCGTGAGGACACCATGTGCACGCTGACGGCAGCCGGCACTGATGCCGAAGGCCGCAAGGTCGGTATTACTGCTGGCCACTGTGGAAATGTCGGCGATCCGGTGTCTTCTGCGGATTCCTGGCAGGTAGGCCCCACCGGCACCGTGGTGGCGAAGAACGCGAACCTGGACTATTCGCTCATCGAGTTCGGCTCCCAGGCTGAGGTAACCCGCAGCTACAACGGTGTGAGCGCGCAGGCGATCGGTGGTACCACGCAGCCGGGCGATATTACCTGCAAGAGCGGTGTAGCTACTGGCCGCACCTGTGGCATGACTTTCCAGCACACTGAGCGCATCACGATTAACCAGGTGTGCGCGATGGTCGGGGACTCCGGCGCTCCGGTCTTCCGCGACGGCCGTATCGTCGGCTCGGTATCCCGTGGACTGGTCCCGGGTCTGCCGTCCTGCCGCACCCCGTGGCAGGGTGCGCTGCACAACCCGACGGTCGTGGCTAATACCGATGCCATCATCGCGGATCTCAACCGCCGCGAGGGCCCAGGTTCTGGATTCGTGCTTCCGGAGAACTAGAAGTACGTTTCTAACAAATAGGGCCCCAGATCTTTAAAGATCTGGGGCCCTATTTGATCGAAGTGACCTGTACGCGGCACGGTTCGCTGGCGTGCGACGTTGGGGCGCCGCGCAGAAGCTAGGACAAGGCGCTGAGGGCGGCGTCGTGAAGCTTGCCGTTGGAGGCCAGCGCTGAGCCGCCGTGGGGGCCGTCTTCGCCGCGGACGTTGGTGAAGCGGCCACCGGCCTCAGTCACAAGAAGCGCTGGGGCTGCTAGGTCCCAGAGGGAGACCTCGGGCTCGGCAGCGATGTCGACGGCACCTTCGGCCACCAGACAGTAATTCCAGAAGTCGCCGTAGCCGCGCAAACGCCAGACCTTGTCCGTGAATGAGATGAAAGCGTCGCGGTTCGGCCGCCACCCAGACAAGGAGCTCATGGCCAGAGAAGCATCTTCCAGTTTGGAGACCTCGGAAACACGCAGGCGTTTCGGCTCCCCGCCGAAAACTCGGTAGGCGCCGCCGCCCTTGGCTGCGTACCAGCGGCGCCGCAGGGCAGGGGCGGAGACGACGGAGACGACCGGCTCGCCGTCTTCCAACAGCGCGATGAGGGTGGCCCAGACGGGGACGCCGCGCACGAAATTCTTCGTGCCGTCGATAGGATCGATTACCCACTGGCGGCCCTCGAAGCAGGCCTCGCCACCAAACTCTTCACCCAGCACCTCATCGCGCGGGCGGGAGCGCTTGAGCGCCTCACGGATGGCTTTTTCGCAGGCCAAGTCCGCATCGGAGACCGGGGTCATGTCCGGCTTTTCTTTGACGGACAGGTCTGCAGCCTCAAAGCGGTGCATCGTGATGGCGTCCGCATGGCCCGCCATCTCCAATGCCAAGCCGAGGTCTTCTTTGTACTTACCCACGGAGCCATTCCTCCATCTGATCAACTACCTGTTTATTACCCGCGATACACCATTCCACACCGCCGGCCTCAACCTTGCGCGCCGCGCCGCCCGCGGCCAGCACCAGCGCCTGGCCGGGATACCAATCCCAGTCCTTGACCGAGTGCTGCATCCACGCGCCCCACGTGCCATCCGCCACGCAGGAGAGATCCACGGAGCCCGCACCCAGCATACGCACGGTGGCGAAGTGCGGAGCTACCTTCTCCCAGGCAGCAGCGATTTTCGGGTCGATCATGGACGTAGGGTGCAGGTACGTCGACAAGCACAGTTTGTCGGCGGGGGTGTCGGCAAGCTTGGCAACGTCCTTGCCATCCAGGCTGGTGGGGAAGTCGCGGCCACCAAACCAGGTGTAGCCCATAGCGGGGCGGTGAACGGCGCCGAGGATGACCCCTTCAGCGTCGATAAGCGCGAGTGCAGAGCACCAGTAATCGAACCCGGAAGCGAAGTTGTAGGTGCCGTCGACGGGGTCGATGACCCAGGTGCGGCCGGAGGCCGACTCACGGTTCGCACCCTCCTCGCCCACGATGCCGTCCTCGCCGCGCAGGGCTTCGAGGACACCAGCGACGAAGCGCTCGGCGGCGAAGTCAGCGTCGGTGACGACATCGGAGACGGAGGTCTTTTGCTCGACGTCTACTCCCTGCTCGCGCAGGCGCCAGGCCAGGCGGCCGGCGTTATAAACAAGCGCCTGGGCAAGGTGGGCGTCGGTATCGTCGGCATGGGCGACGATGAAGGTCTTGATGATGGCATCGATCATCTCGGTGAGGCTTGGCTGGTCACTCATGCCGCCTATTGTCGCGCTAAACGCGGCCGATGGCTAATCAGGGAGAAAGAATAAGTAGAGTAGGGGGCTATGCGTCCGGAACAAACAGCACGACTTGAGGAACTCAGCGCCACCTTGACCTCCATTGAAAAGGTGATGGACCCGGAGGCGGTGTCCGAGCGCGTGCGCGAGCTCGAGGCCCAGGCAGGGGACCCGTCGCTGTGGGATGACCCTGACCATGCACAGAAGGTGACCTCGGAGCTCTCGGCGCAGCAGGCGAAGCTGCGCAAGCTTTCCTCCCTGCGCGGGCGCATTGAGGATCTGCCCGTGATGTCTGAGCTGGCGGAGGAGGAAGGCGACGAGGCCTCTCAGGAGCTCGTGGATACGGAGCTGGAAGAGCTCGGCGCGGCCATCGAGACGCTCGAGGTGACCACCATGTTGTCCGGTGAGTACGACGAGCGTGAGGCGGTGATCCACATACGCTCCGGAGCCGGTGGCGTGGATGCTGCGGACTGGGCGGAGATGCTCATGCGCATGTATACGCGCTGGGCGGAGAAAAACGGCCACAAGGTGGATGTTTATGACATCTCCTATGCCGAAGAAGCCGGTATTAAGTCCGCTACCTTCGTGGTGCATGGCGAATACATGTATGGCCAGCTTTCCGTAGAGCAGGGCGCGCACCGCTTGGTGCGTATTTCTCCTTTTGATAACCAAGCCCGCCGCCAAACCTCGTTCGCGGAGGTGGAGGTGCTGCCGGTGGTGGAGCAAACCGACTCCATCGAGGTGCCGGATTCGGACGTGCGCGTGGACGTCTACCGCTCCTCGGGCCCGGGTGGTCAGTCGGTCAACACAACGGATTCGGCGGTGCGCTTGACGCACATCCCGACTGGCATCGTGGTGACCTGTCAGAACGAAAAGTCCCAGATCCAGAACAAGGCTTCAGCTATGGGCGTGCTGCAGGCGAAGCTGCTGGAGCGTAAGCGCCAGGAGGAGCGCGCGGAGCTCGATGCACTGGGCGCGGGTGGTAATGCCTCTTGGGGTAATCAGATGCGTTCCTATGTGCTGCATCCCTACCAGATGGTCAAGGATCTGCGCACGAATTACGAGGTGGGAGACCCTTCCAAAGTCTTGGACGGGGATATCGATGGTTTCTTGGAATCTGGTATTCGGTGGCGCATGGCGCAACAGGAGTCCTAGGCCCGAGTAATAATTGTTGCTAATGTGGCTTAAGTGATCACTTTCGAGAATGTGTCCAAGGTCTATCCGACCTCCACGAGGCCCGCGCTGGACAACGTGTCCTTTGAGATAGAAGACGGCGAATTCGTCTTTCTCATCGGCCCATCCGGTTCTGGCAAGTCGACCTTCCTCCAGCTCATGGTCCGCGAGACAAATGTGAGCTCAGGGGACATCTACTTTGGGGACTTCCACGTCAACGCGTTGAAGGGGCGCGAGGTCAATAGGCTGCGTCAGTCCATCGGCTACGTTTTCCAGGACTTTCGCCTGCTGCCCAAACTGAACGTTTATGACAACGTGGCCTTTGCCTTGGAAGTCATCGGCAAACGCAAGGCGCGGATTGCCAAGCAGGTCCCAGAGGTCCTTGACATGGTCGGCCTCGGCGCCAAGCAGCACCGCATGCCGCATGAGCTCTCAGGCGGCGAGCAGCAGCGCGTGGCGATTGCGAGGGCCTTTGTCAACCGTCCCAAGCTGCTGCTTGCCGACGAACCGACGGGCAACCTTGATCCCTCCACGGCTGCGGAGATCATGGCCTTGCTCACCAAGATCAACCGTCGCGGGACGACGATCGTGATGTCGACGCACAACGCGCGCGCGGTCAACGAGGCCCGCCAGCGCGTCATTGAGCTACACAACGGCACGCTCGTGCGCGATGAGAAGAATGCGATGTATGGGGAGGCGGTCTAGGTGAATCTGGGCTTTGTTTTTAGAGAGGCTTTCAAGGGGCTTGGGCGCAATATCACCATGACCATCGCCATGGTGATTACCACGGCCATTTCGGTGGCCCTGGTGGTGGCTGGTGTTCTGGTGACCCAGATGACCAACGAGACCAAAGACATCTACCTCGAGCGCGTCGAGGTCATGGTCCAGCTCAACGAGGATATTTCTGCCAATGATCCGGAGTGTAAGGACTCCGCCTGCGCCGAGTTGAAGAAGAAGCTGGAAGCGGATGAAGACATCGAGTCTGTGAGCTACCGCAACCGTGCGGATTCTTATGAGCGCTTCGTGGAGTTGTTCAAGGAAACCGACCCAGTCATGGTTGAGGAGACATCCCCGGATGCGCTGCCGGCGGCCTTCCATGTGCGGCTGAAGGATCCGACGGATACCGCGCCTATCGACGCCATCGCGTCCGACCCCGCCGTCAGCGACATCATAGACCAGCAGGAGGAGGTGCGCAGCGCCGCCGGCAACCTCGACGCCATCCGGAATGCCACCTTCGTCCTGGCAGCGGTCATGGCGCTGGCCGCCATCATGCTGATTGCGAACATGGTGCAGATCGCCGCCTATCAGCGCCAGCGAGAGACCGCGATCATGCGCATGGTCGGTGCCTCGCGGTGGATTACCCACGCGCCCTTCATCATGGAGGCGGTCCTTGGTTCCCTCGGCGGTGTCATCCTCGCCGGGGTCGGTGTCATCGTGGGAAAGAACACGGTGATCGATCCCGCGCTGAAGGACTTGTACCACAATCAGCTTCTGGCCCCGGTGACCGCAGGCGACGTGTGGACGGCTCTGCCTATCGTGGGGCTCGTGGCAATCCTGTGCGCTGCACTGACCGCACAGGTGACCATGCGCGCCTATGTGCGGACATAGCCCAACAGGCCTGTTGTGGGTTGTGCCTGGCAGTAGCGTAATATAGTGCGAACTATGGCGAAGAAGGCAAAGAAGAAAAAGGCGGCCGTCGACAATAACTCGACCTTGGCCACCAACCGACGTGCCCGCCACGACTACACCATCCTCGACACCCTGGAATGCGGCATGGTGCTCGTGGGCACCGAAATTAAGTCGATGCGCGAAGGCAAAATCTCCTTGGCAGATGCCTTCGCCACCATTGACGACGGCGAGGTCTATATCCGCAACCTCCACATCCCGGAGTATTCCCAGGGCTCGTGGACGAATCACTCGCCCAAGCGCACACGCAAGCTGCTGTTGCACCGCAGGGAGATTGACAAGCTCATGGGCCAGGTGCGCGACGGCAACAAGACGCTGATCCCGCTCAAGGTGTACCTGAAGGACGGCCGCGCCAAGTGCGAGCTCGGCTTGGCCAAGGGTAAGCAGGACTACGACAAGCGCGAAGCAATCAAGCGCCGCGACCAGGACCGCGACATCACCCGCGAGCTGGGCCGCCGCGTCAAGGGGATTAACGCCTAAGCTGGAAGCCATGATTTACACGGCTAAGGTGCATGACGTTATTCGGGAAGATGAGCAGTCGCGTGGGGCAGCGGTGCTCGTCGATAAGCTCTGGCCCCGTGGCGTGGCCAAGGAGCGTCTGTCCTATGACCACTGGTTCAAAAATGTCGCGCCCAGTCCAGGGTTGCGTAAGTGGTGGGGGCACGATGCCGACGCCTTCGAAGAGTTTGCCCGGCGCTACCGTGCGGAGCTCGACGAGAACGACGGCGAGGAGTTGGCGCGCTTGCGCCAACTAGCGGAGGATGGTGACGTCACCCTTCTCTTCGCCGCCAAGGACCGCGAGGTCAACCACGCCACTGTGTTGAAGGCGTGGTTAGAGGAAAGCTAGACGAATAGTCCCCAGATGGTGGCGCCCACGGCGATGAGGCCGGTGACGACAACGAAGACGTTGCTGGCACGGCCGCGGAATTGCTTGAGCGCGTCGATGCGGTGGATGGCATACATCGGCAGCAGGTAGAGAATCGAGGCGATGAAGGGGCCGCCGATGGCCTCAATCAGGCCCAGAATCGACGGATCGATAATGGCCACGATCCATGCACAAACAAAGATGATGCCGTGCATGATGGAATTGAGCTGCTTTTCCGATAGCTTCGCCGTGGCGCGCGGCGCGGCGCTGCGTAGCAGGAAGTTGCCGCCCTCGGTAGCTCCCAGCACGTGTCCGAAGTAGGAGGAGATGATGGCGATCATCGCGATGATGGGGGAGAGGAAAGCCAAGACCGGAACACCGGTGACGTTGGCCAGGTAAGACAGAACCGGCAGGTTTTGCTCGCGGGCCTCGGCGAGACCGTCCGCACCAAGCGTGAGGGTGCAGGACCACACGAAGAACATGGTGAACACGGTGAGCAAAATGGCGGTCAGCGCCAGCGCACGCGACGCGTTCTCCGAGCTCTTCTCACGGCCGTGTGCGGCGACCATGGCCAAGGAGAACTGGGAAATCGCGGGGGAGTGGTTAAAGGAGAAGACCAGCACGGGGATGATGAGGGCGACAGCGCCGACGACGCGCCAATCATTGTTGCCCACCTCCATGAAGGAAGCGACGTCCCAGCGCGGGATGAGGTAGATGGACAGCGCGCCAAGGCAAAAGATTAGCGGGTAGACCAAGAACTGCGTGACGGCCAGCACCATACGTTGACCAAAGGCGAAGACGATGGTCATAAAGCCCACGAGAAGGAACGCGAGGAGCGGGCGCGGAAACGTTGGTCCGTTCAGCTGGTTGACGATGAAGCTGTTAACCGTGTTGGTAATCGACACACCATAAATCAGGACGATGGGGAAGATGGCGCAGAAATAAACCACCGAAATGATAAAACCAGCGCTTTTGCCGAAGTAGTCCGTGACCACTGCGGTGATGTCCTCACCCTGGCGTGGTGACGCACAAATCATGCGGGCAAGACCGCGGTGGGAGAAGTATGTCATCGGGCCAATCAGAATCGTGGCCACGAGGAGGGGCCAAAAGCCGAAGCTGCCGGCGTTGATGGGGAGGAAAAGAATGCCAGCGCCCACGGCGGTGCCGAAGAGCGAGATGGCCCATTCGGTGTTGCTTGCTGGGCGTTTAGCGTCTTCTGGGGAGCTAGTGGTTTCGGTATGTGTGCTCACTTTGCAGCCTTTAACAACGTAGGGGGATAAGACTCACACACCTTAACAGCGCTTAAGTAGATGTTAATCACAAGGGGGTGCTTATGAAAGCTATGCCTCACGTGGCCTGCGGCGGAGCTTGCGGGAATAGGGGCGGCTGCAGTAGCGTTGAACAGACCGTAGGGCGCATAAAGACGCGTTCTGCGTAGCTTTCACAGCAATGTGTCACTGAGGGGTCGACATGGTTTCGACTTCGTACATTGAGCCAGGGGAAGCGTGCCGGTGCAGGCTAGAGACCACCGTTAAGCGTCGTAGCAACCAATAAACGCAGAGAAGAACTCTCAGCGTGACTACGCCCTCGCTGCCTAATTCCAGCGACGCGTGTCTGTCAGCCTAGGTTATGTTCCTGACCTAGAACCTGGCATCGACTAGGGAACTTGCCTGACCGGTTTGTTGTTCGGCCGGTTGGGGACTTTGAGAGCAACTGGGCCCATCATCCGGAGCGAGTTTGCCCGAGCCGGAGGGCCGAGTAGAGATCCTGTGCAGACTGCGCACGGAGAAGCCCTGGCGAGGTGACGAAGGACCCGGGTTCAATTCCCGGCGGCTCCACAGATAGCATTTCCCCTGGTGAGCGTTCACCGGGGGATTTGCTGTATCTGTGCAGTTCATTGGCATGATACTGTGTTGCCACAGGTGGCCACGAGTTGCCACTAAATGACTCTGATTAGGGAATGAATAGGGAACGTTTCCCTAGTCCCTAGTCCCTCGTTGTGGAAGGTGTGGCAATGGCACGGAGGAAGGCTGAGCGCACGCGCCGGGCATTCGGCAAGGTGTCGGTTAAGGGCAAGCGCGTCTATGCGGAATACACCGGGCCGGATGGTGCGTTTCACCGCCCTGGGCATTCCTTCCCCTCAAAGATTGATGCGGAAGGTTGGCTAGCGGAGGAATCCTTAGCTGAGGGAGGAACTAAACCCAGGGCGCTTCATTCTGAGTGGAACGATGAGCGGATCTCCAGTCTCCGGATCCTCGATCACCCGTGCCCGCAGATCAAAAGCCTGCTGCAGCAGCTCTGCGGTGATGATATCGGCGGGTGCGCCGGAAGCTATTACCTGGCCTTCCTTCATAACCACAAGGTAATCGGAGTAGCGCACCGCCAGGTTTAGATCGTGCAGCACCATTACTACGGTTCTTCCTAGTTTCTGACGCAGGCTATCGACAAGTTCGAGGATGTCCACGGAGGTAGCCAGGTCAAGGTAAGTGGTCGGCTCGTCTAGGAAGAGGATGTCGGTGTTTTGCGTTAGCACCATGGAGATCCACGCCCGCTGGCGCTGGCCTCCGGAAAGCTCATCCAACGTACGGCTCGCAAGATCTGCAGAACCGGTCTGGCTTAGAGCCGCGAAGACTGCTTCCTCGTCGGTAGAGGACCACTGCCGGAACCATGCTTGGTGCGGGTGCCGACCGCGGGCTACCAGATCGGAGACCAACAGGCCTTCAGGTGCCACGGGTGATTGGGGCAACACTGCCAGTTTTCGGGCGACGTCCTTGCGCTTGATGGCCGAGATATCTTGTCCATTTACATATACGGTCCCTGTATCGAGGTCGAGCAGTCCGGACATGGCACGCAGCAAGGTCGATTTACCGCACCCGTTGGGCCCCACGATAGTGGTGATTTTTCCCGCTGGGAACGTGGCGTTGAGATCGCGGATGATGGTGCGCTGGCCGTAGCCTACCGTGACCGAGGAAGCGACCACGCTACTGGTGGTATTCGGTTGGTCTGCGCTTGACTGAGGTATGGGGGAGGTCATGCGTCTGTGCTCCTAGTGCGTTGAACGAGTAGGTAAATGAGGAAGATACCGCCCAGCGCGGAGGTGACAATACCCACCGGAAGTTCCACCGGCAGAATAGTTTGGGTCACGATGTCCGCACCTAGTAACAGTACTGCGCCGGTAAGAGCCGACGCCGCAAGCGGGGGACTGGGTACGCCGCACATCCGAAGGGCTACTTGAGGCGCTACAAAGGCGATAAATCCGATGGGGCCGGCAGCGGAAACAGCTACCGCAGCTAGCGCTACGGCCAACGCCAGCATTGCCACCTGCACGCCGTTGACTCGCTGGCCCAGCGCTCGGGCTAGATCGGGTCCCAGAGTGGTGGCCAGCGTTTGGTGGGAGATCCAAGCCAGCAACGGGGCGCATACAATCACAAGGGCGACCATGGGGATGGTGGTATTCCACTCCGACTTGGCCAGGGACCCGGTGAGCCAGAACTGTGCCTGGCTGGCATCCCGCAGTTCCGCGCGGACCATGAGGAAATTGATGTAGGAACTTAGCAGCGCGGTAATGATGATGCCCACGAGTACGAGGCGGTAGGAATCCGCGTGGCGCCGCCAAGCCAACGCCCAGATAACCGTGGTGCTCAGTATCGCGCCCAGAAACGCGGCCAAGGGAATCCCAATTCCAGCGAGCCAGCCGGCGAAGCCACTGCCGCCACCGCCGAGCACGATGACCGTTACGGCCATGGCAGAGGCGCCCGTGGTGATGCCGAGGATATCGGGGCTGGCCAACGCGTTCCGGGTGACCGTCTGGGTTAGCGCTCCAGAAAGTCCCAGTGCGCAGCCGACCGCGATGGCTGTGGCTACTCGAGGCATGCGCCACTCGAGGACCACGAGTTTTTCCACGCGGGATCCTTCCCCATGAAAGATCACCTGTAGTACTCGGGGGACGGAAATAGGGTAGTCGCCCAGTCCGATGGAGAGTGCTCCTAAAAAGACAATGAGCGCTGTGGCGATAAGACACACCAGCACCACCCGCGGGCGCCAGAGAAAGGAGATTGGCCCAGCTCGGAATGGCACCCTGCCCGGCATCTGCCACGAAGTGCTTTGTTTATCCTGTACAGCCTTGTTATGTCGTATCACAGCGTCATCACCTTTTTCCGAGAGATTAAGGCGAGGAAGAACGGCGCGCCAACGAATGCCAATACGATGCCCACTTGGAGCTCCCCGGGGCGGGCGATGAGGCGGCCCACTACGTCCGCACACAGCAACAGTGCCGCGCCGGCCAGTGCAGAGTAAGGCAAAATCCACTTGTAATCTGGGCCTGTGAGAGCCCGGACAATGTGGGGCACTACCAGACCAATGAAGCCCAGCGGGCCCGCTGCAGCCGTGGCCGCCCCGGCCAGCAGTGCGATGATGCCCATGCCGCCAAGTCTTGCGGCCGCGGTGTTGATGCCGAGTCCTGCGGCCACGTCGTCGCCTAAGTTCAAGATGTTCAACTGTGGGCCGGTGGCAAACGCCAGGATCAGTCCCAGCACTATAAACAGCAGGATGCCTAGTGCAATGTTCATATCCCGACCGGCAAGGGAACCGACGGTCCAAAAGCGCATTCGATCCAGGTTATTGTCATTGGTGAGAACGAATGCGCTGGTAATGGCGCTTAATACCGCCGACAGTGCGGCTCCGCCCAGTACTAAGGTCAAAGGGTCCACTGCTGCTTTGCCTGCGGAGGCTAGGCCGAAGACTAGTGCAGTGGCTGCGATCGCGCCGAGGAAGGCTACTACTGCGGTGGCCCACGGGGCGGTGATGCCAAACAGAGCGAAGCTGACCACAACGCTCAGGGCCGCGCCGGAGCTGACACCGAGGATTCCCGGATCTGCCAGGGGATTGCGGGTATGGCCCTGAATGAGAGCACCGGCCACTCCCAGTGCCGCCCCCACCATAATGGCCAGCAGGGTGCGCGGTAGCCGCAGCTCGGCTACTACGCGTTGATTGGTTGGAACTTCGTCTTGGGAGCCGCTCGCCCCTGGGAGATCCCGCAGCGCGGCCCACACATCCTCCGCAGGAATGGAACGGGCACCGTACAGCAAACTGCAGATCGTGCCGCCGAGGACCAGTAGGAACAGTACCCCTAGGCCCAGTAGGCGGGTAGTGCGCACACTCATAGCGTGGCCTCCAATCCCTGCAGTGGCTGCCAGCCCGCACCTAGCTGCAGGCGACCACATAACCGAGCCTGTTGGCCTGCCCACTGCTGCTTTCCGATGTCCGTGAAGTAGGCCCTAAAGAGTGCCCAGTAGGCGCTGGTGCTTCGGTAGTCTGGCCCGGACAAAACCATGAGGAGCTCCGAGTCCAGATCCAAGGGTGCTGTGACCCGATGGCCCAAGAAGGACGAGAGACGCTCATGACCGGTCATCTCTGCCATATCGATCACGATGGGAAATCCTAAGTTGTGGGGGCGGGAGAGGTGCGTAACGGTGAATTCGTCCCAGTGCGGTTGACAAAATTCCATATATCCCGACGTGCCCACAGGATCGTTCCTCCGCGATCGGGTACTTGCCACCTCTGGAAGGGGAGGGGAGCTTCGGCCGAGTTGTGGCTCAGACTTTTGCTGGGGGTGGTTGTCAATCATGGGAAAACATATTACAGCACGAAGTAAGGTAAGCCTTCATTTACTTAAGGGGCGTTCAAAATAAGTTGCTGGAGATTAGGGATTGGCGTAAATGCGGCTACGCCGCTGGCGTCGGCATTCGGCATAACGACAGAATCGGGGGCGATACTCCGCGTATCGAAAAGACGATCCAGAACTTATCGTGACCGTGTCCTCGGACATTGATGAAAATGTATACAAGTAGCTGTCTGATATCGCCCCTGTCGTTGTGCGAAAGGGTGAAGGTATACCCCTTTAGATAGGTAATAACTATAGATCAATAACTAGAATAAACTATTGCAACGTGGCATAGGTAATGCTAACCTAACTTAAAAAGTTACCTTCGGGTCTACCGAAAACTCTGATGAAAAGAGCTGAAAGGTAGCTTGAGGAAACCGACTTTAAGGATAAAGGATGTCAGTAAAAAGAGGTGCGCGGTCATTCATTGCTGCCGCTATCTGTGCCGGATTAGTTCTGTCGGGCTGCTCGTCGAACGATTCAACCGATGAAGCGGCAACAACCTCCGAGGTTGCAGAAGACGTGACCATTGAGCACGCACGGGGAACGGACACGTATCCGGTCAACCCGCAAAACGTGGTTGCCGTAGGAACGGCCGTTGATAACCTGCTGGAACTTGGAATTAAACCAGCTGCCGTTGTGCAGCATAGAATAGACAAGAACTCGCCTTGGCGCGAGGCCAAGCTCGATGGCGTCAAGGTGATCGATCAGACAGACTTCAAGACTCTGCCCCAGGAACAAATCGCGGCAATCGAACCCGACTTCATCGTTGGCGACGACTGGGCAATTTCCGAGGCTAATTACAAGGAATTGTCTGCAATCGCACCGACTCTCGGCGGAATCTCCGATAAGGGTGAGGGAATTAGCTGGGAATCTCAGCTAGAAGCTTTGGGCAAGATCTTCAATAAGGAATCCGAAGCGAAGAAAGCTATTGAAGAGGATCAGAAGCGTTTCTCCGACGCAAAGGAAAAATTGCCTAACCTCTCCGGTAAAACCGGCGTTGTTTCCCAGTTCGCCCAAGGCTCCTTTCGCGCCGTTGCTGACCCTGAGGATCCGGGTGCTTCCTTCATCTACGATCTGGGCATGAAGTTCCCGGACAAGCTGACGGACGGATCCGTCCCAGCTAATAATGGCCGCGTCACGCTTTCCCCGGAAAATGTTTCCTACCTAGCCGCTGATTTCATGGTTATTTATAACCACGACGGCTCAATCGAAGAGGTTGAAAAAATTTCGGGATACAAAGATTTGCCACAGGTGAAAGCCGATGCGACTCTCGCTGGTGATTCAGCCGTCGTCTACGGACTTAACAACCCGACGAGCTTGAGTCGAGCTTGGGTATTGGATAAGACGATGCCGACGCTGGAAAAGGTTGGAAAGTAGTCAAGGCCCGCACAACCCTGATACCTGCTAGAAGGGGCTCACTCCGTTGCAGCAGGTAGTCATGAACGCCTTCCGATTTATCGGAAGGCGTTGTTTTAGGTGATGAAGTCCAAGGAAGTGGTGAGTTCGTTCTTGCCTCTCCGGCAACGAAATAAAAATCAACTTGACCAAAAGGAATGGTTAAAACTATGCCCAGAAACAGTCGAGGTAGAGAAATTTATCCAATCTCTTACCGGGAATTATATGTGCAAAATGTCGAAGATATATCGCCATGCATGCGGCGCATTACGCTCAGCGGAGAGCAACTCCAGGAGCACAAACACGATGGTATTTCCGTTCCTGCATTATTAAGCAATGGTTTTGATGACGACGTTCGGCTGATCTTCCCGGATCCGGAAACTGGAGAAAGGCCGCACCCAATCGCCCAAAAAGATGGCAACCTACTGTGGCCAGAAGCTGTCAAAAATCTATTCCGGACATACACAGTCCGCCACTTTGACGCTGCTAACCAGCGGTTAGCAATAGATTTCGCGCGCCACGGTGAGGGCCTAGCAGAAAACTGGTCACAGAACGCTCGAATAGGTGACGCCATTTTTGTGGCAGGTCCGAAGTCTTGTGCACAGTTACCTACGCATACCGATTGGCTATTTTTGGCAGGAGATGAGACTGCGCTCCCGGCAATTGGCCGCTGCGTAGAATCACTCCCGTGCGGGCACCCTGCGATTGCGGTGATAGAGGTTCCTACGAGCGCTGATATTCAGAGCTTAGACATTTCCGATTCAGTACAGGTCCACTGGGCGGTACGCGAACGGGGTGAGGACTTCGTGGAAAAGACTAGGGCGCTTTTTGAAGCTACTTCTCCTTCATTATTGCCTGATGGCGAAGGATACGTATGGGCGGCAGGGGAAGCTTCTCGGCTAAAACCGCTGCGCCGTTTGTTTAAAGCTTCCGGAATTACCCCTGAGCATCAAGAAATCACGGGCTACTGGCGGCGTACTAACCCGAAACACGGCAAAGGAAACGCATCGAGCAGTAGTAATAGTGTTTTGCATAATATCCATGATTTAGCTGAGTTGAACTCGGCCTTTGCGCTTCGCACTGCAGTACGTTTAGGACTATTTCAAGAAATCGATGCGGGTGCCAACACAGTCCCTGCCCTTGCTGTTGCGGCAGAACTTCACGAGGAGGCTTTGGGAAGATTTGTCCGTTACTTGGCCGCTCTTCAACTCGTCGAAATCAGCGGGAACGCCCTCACGTTGACTGCAATGGGAATGGAACTGGCGGACCCAGATTCAAATGCGGTGCGCTGGTTAAGCGGGCCTGCGCATCTTGAGGCGATGGCGCTGATGCGACTTGAGTACAGTCTTCGTACCGGTGAGTCAGCACCTCAAGGGGAAAAGGGATTGCCGTGGTCAGAGTATGTTAGCCGTGACCCACAACTCGTGGCCGAACGCTTTGAGCAAAAGAATGTGAGCGCTGGGTGGACTGCTCCTTCGGCAGCTAAGGCACTACAGCAGTATTTAGATGAAACCGCTCGCGTTCTCATCATTGGCCAGGGAGGCGCGGTATATGCAGATGAAATACTCCGACGATGGGAGCATGCCCAGAGCCGTATTATCAGTGATGCTTCCTCGGAAGCGGTGCTACAGGAAATCGCAGTAACCTCTCGTGCACGATGCGAGACGAATGGCGAGGGAAGCGGTTTTTATCCCACTGAAGTGGACTATGTGTGGGCAACTGATGTAGTTTTCATCGATCCCTGGGGTGTCTTTGGTAGCGAGGAAGTAGCTCACCAATTAAACCGTGCAATAAGTAAGGATACGTTCCGGCGGGTTTATATCTTTACCGAGGTTATCGATACGGTAGGCGGAGATGAGCATTCCTATGAAGAGGACATGGTGAGGCTTTCCATGTTCGGCACCAAGATACCGACTCAGGAAGACATCAACGCTGCTGTCGCTGACAACGGCGCTTTTATTGCCTCCACCACGGCTGTTGGCTGGGGTAAACGCCTTTTCGTTCTTGAGGCAGAGGCGAAATCCTAAAGAGGAACTGCTGAGGTTTCCCTCGTGTAGTCGACACCCTGGCTGAGGTCAAAGAAAAATGCCGAAGGAACCACGGTGTCTATGCTGCGGTTCATGCCGGATAAAAGCCGCTGCTGTCCCTGTGAAAGAGAATCCGAGGGCAGCAGCGGCTAAAGCGTAGAGCGTGGCGGCTTAGAGCCCGAAGTACTCGCGCAGATCGGCGGCGATGGCATCGAGGCGATCGGCGTCGGGAGACTCGAGGTAGCACTTGAGCTTGGGCTCAGTGCCGGAGGGGCGGACGATGACGCGGTCATCGTTGTCGGTGAAGAACTTCGAGCCTTGGGCGAACTTTTCCACCTTGGTTATAGGGGAGCCAGCAAGCTCGGTCGGTGGGTTCGCGGAGACCTTCTCCATTGCTTGAGCAATGAGGCTCAAGTCTTCTACGCGGAAGGTCAACGGCTGCGTGTGCAGGGCGCCAACCGTGGCGTAGATTTCTTCCAAGCGGCCTAGCAAGCTAGTTCCAGCGGCCTTGCATTCAGCGGCAAGGCTGGCAAGTACGACGGAAGTAGAAATGCCGTCTTTGTCGCTGACCGCGGCGGGATCGGGGCAAAAGCCAATGGCCTCTTCATAGCCGAAGGATAGCTCTGGGGTGCGGGCGATCCATTTGAAACCGGTAAGCGTTTCCTTATGGCCGAGACCGTAGTGCGCGGCGATGCGCCCGAGCAGGCGGGAGGAGACCAGGGAATTGGCGAAGTTACCGGTAGCGCCGCGGCGAGCAAGGTAATCGCCCAGGAGGGCACCGGTTTCGTCGCCGCTTAGTTGGCGCCAAGAGTTTTCCGCCGTGGGGACGGCGGCGGCGCAGCGATCAGCATCTGGGTCATAAGCGATAAGGATATCGGCATCGATCTCCTCAGCGTGCTTGATTCCAAGGTCTAAGGCGCCGGGTTCTTCCGGGTTGGGGAAGGACACCGTAGGGAGGTCAGGGTCGGGTTCGGCCTGCTCGGGCACCAGCGAGACGCGGAAGCCACAGCGGGAAAGCAGTTCCTTGCCGAGCTCGGCCCCCACGCCGTGCATGGCGGTCAGCGCGATGGTGATATCGGTATTGTCGCCGACTAGCTGGGCGGCGCGGTCGAGATAGTCCTCGCGGGTATCGACGTCCTCGATGCGCTCAGAAGAAAGCGCAACCTCGTCGGCATAGGGAGCCGCAGCGATAGCGGCGGCAATTTCGGAGTCTGCCGGAGAAATAAGCTGCACGCCCTCGCCTGGGCCGGTGGCGATGCGGCCGCCCAAGTACACCTTGTAGCCGTTATCGGCTGGAGGGTTGTGGGAGGCGGTGACCATAATGCCGGCATCTGCGCCCAAGGAGCGAACCGTAAAAGCCGTCAGTGGGGTCGGGTTCTGTGCAGGCAGAACCAGGGCCTTACCGCCGGCGGCGGAGATGACCTGGGCGGCATCGCGCTGGAACTGCGCGGAACCGTGGCGGGCATCGCAGCCAATGACGACGACCGGGGCATCGACCTGCTGGTTGAGCCAGGTGATAAGCCCGTAGGTGGTGCGGATGACCACGGCGCGGTTCATACGGGATTCGCCCGCCCCCACGGCGGCGCGCAGGCCCGCGGTACCGAAGTTCAAGGGGCCAGCGAAGGTCGCGGCGAGTTCTTCGGAATTGCCTTCCTCGATCCACGTCAGTACCTGGCGGGCGGTGTCCGCATCCGGATCGTGTTCGGCCCAGGTGCGGGCGTAGTCGACATCGAAGTTCGTGTGTGCGGGCATGGCTTAAAGCTCCTCGAGGATCTTGGCGGAGGAAGACAGCCCCAGGCGGGTAGCGCCGGCTTCGATCATTGCCAGTGCATCCTTGCCGCTGCGGATGCCGCCGGATGCCTTAACGCCGAGAGCGTCGCCTACGGTCTCGCGCATGAGCGTGACCGCGTGGGTGGACGCACCGCCGGCGGGGTGGAAACCGGTGGAAGTCTTGACAAAGTCCGCCTGGGCGGCTGCGGCGGCCTTGCAGGCGAGGACAATGGCGTCGTCGGAAAGCGCGGCAGACTCGATGATGACCTTGAGCACCTTGCCAGGGATGGCATCGCGCACGGCCTGGATTTCGGCCTGCAGATCCTCGGCGCGGCCCTCGATGGCCAGGGGGATATTGATGACCATGTCCACCTCTTCGGCGCCATCAGCAACCGCGCGGGCTGCCTCAGCGGCCTTAATCTCCGGCTTTACGGCACCGGAGGGAAAGCCCACGACGGTGGCGATGTGCATGGATTCTGGAACCTCGATGGGCAGGGCGGACGGGGAAACGCAGACGGAGTAGGTGCCCAGCTCGGCCGCCTCATTGACCAAGGCGCGGAACTGCTCCGGGGTGGCCTCCGGCTTGAGCAGGGTGTGGTCGATGATGGAAGCAACGTCGGTGCGGGAAGTCATAATTGTTCTCCTGAGCGGGTTAGGCGGGATTCGGAACGGGCCATCTTGAGGTCAGAGACGACGTACAGGGCAATACCGATGGCGGCGACTGCCGCGAGGATCCACAGCACGGTGTTATAGCTGGTGAGGTCCTGCAGCTTTGCCGTATAGGCAATGCCCAGTGGGATGGCGATATTGATGGTCAGGTTATAAAAGCCAATCGCGATGCCGGACTTGGTGGCGGTGATATTGCGCAGTGCGGTATTGACCAGCGGGGCGTACATCAGCGCAAAGCCGGAGGCAAAGGCCACGATGGCCAGGATGAGTACGGCGACGTGAAGCTGCACGAAGAGCGCGGCCGCCACCAGCGCGCCGGCGACAAGGGCGAAAGCGGTGTAGATGGTGGCGCGAGAGGACAAAACGCCACCGATCTCGCCGGAGAAAATACCAATGAGGATGGCGCAAATATAGCCCGGGATCATCAGCAGGGAGGCCTTATCGATGTTCATGCCGTGCAGGTCATGTGCGGCAAATGGCAGCAGGAAAATGAAGCCCATCTGGGTGGAGTAGACGAAGAAGACCATGAGGATGGTCCACACATAGCGGCCGTTAGTAAAGAACTCCGGGGTGACCACGGGGTGCTTGGCGTGGCCGATGTGGATGATGAAGCCTACGACGCCCCGGTGGTGGCACCCTTATTCTTGTAGAGGCGTTGGCCGCATAGAGTGTGGATTACTCCGTGTGGTTCGATGTGGTGAATGAGGTGCCGCAAGCGTGGCGTGCCGGTACTCCGGCGTGCCGGGTTGGTGGTGGTTTGTGGGGTGGTCATGGTTGCCTTTCCTGGTGCTATTAGGGAAGGATTAGGGAATTCTCCCGTCCTTATTTCTTGAATTGCGCCTGTGACCTGCTGTGTTGTGGTGTGGGGGTTCAGTCCCCGGCGGCTCCACCGGAAAGCCCCAGCTAGATAACGTTCTAGCTGGGGCTTCTTCTCGTTTTGTATCCCTGGCCTGCAGTAATGGCGCATGTCCGGTGCGTGCAGGTAGGGCCACCCGTGTCCCACACCAGTCCCACAAAAGCCCCCAATCAAGCCCCGACGGCTCCACAAATAGCATGAGTGTTCACCGAGGGGAATGCTGCATCGAGACCGTTTTGGCGGCTAAGCTTGGGTAACAGCTGTCTGACGGGAAGCGCCAGGGGGTTCTGAATAGAGAAAGAAGCGTGAAACCGCTAGCAGGCTTTCTTGAGTTCCTTTAAAGGGGGTAGAAGTGATCGCTTTCGCTGGGACTATCACAGCCGTGCTAGGGCTGAATGTTGTGGCGAATGAAACTGGTGCGAATGCCGTGGGGTTCGTAGTTGCAGCTATTCTCTTGGGGTTCGGGCTCGCTCCCTTTGTTGGGGATTCTCTGGAGCGCCATATTCCGGTTTCGCTGTGGCGGCGGATGTCATTTTCTCGCGTTGCTAGCCGTCGGTGGGGTGTCGAGCGATTCAATGCTGTGCTCACGCGAATCGGATGGAACGGCATGATTTTAGCGATGCGCAGAGAAGAGTCTGCCAAGTGTGAAGGGGCGACCCCTCTTCGTCCCATGCGAGCGTCGGCAGCCGGTCATGCGTGGGGATTGTTGCTCCATATATGTAGCGCTGGATGGTGCGCTGCGGCAGACGGATTGTTAGCGGCTACAGTTCTTCTTGTTGTCGGGGTTGTGGGCCATTTGTATCCGGTTTTGCTTCAATTACGTGTGCTCACGGATGCTCGGGGGAGGTAGTTCAATATCGGTGTCGTTGCAGCCTGCTTTAGGATGGCCGCATGGATACCGAATCTCTCCGCATCACGGTCGTCTTGTTTGAGGGCTTCGAGCTTCTCGACGTCTTCGGGCCCGTCCAGCTGCTTCAAGCGGTGCCTGATGTCGCCGTTGTTTTCGCAGGACCGGATAGTGGGCCAGTTGCTAGCTCGCAGGGCGTGGAAGTGGTGCCGACAATCTCTTATGGGCAGATTGAGCCGGCCGACGCCCTTCTCGTCCCGGGTGGAAAGGGAACTCGGAAGCTCGTGGAAGACGAATCTTTTCTGTCGTGGCTTCGTGAGGTGGGTGCGCAAGCGCCGGTGGTTGCCTCCGTGTGTACGGGTTCTGCGGTCCTGGCGGCGGCCGGGCTCTTGGAGGGCTACACCGCGACGAGCAATAAGCGTGCCTATAGCTGGGCCACGTCCTTCGGGGGCGATGTGTCCTGGCAGCCGGAGGCGCGGTGGGTGCACGACCGTAATCGATGGACCTCCTCAGGTGTTGCGGCGGGGATGGATATGACTGTCGCGCTCATTGCGCACCTCGTACCAGACAGTGCTGCCGTCGACGCTGCCAACTTTGCGGAATATGAGCCACACCGCGACAGTGGATGGGATCCTTTCGCGCGGATAAACGGGCTGGTGTAGTCGAGCGGCGACGAAGCTGAGCGTGGGGACGTAACGTTCGGGCAATCTGGTGACGCTCACGGTAGATAAGGAGCTAAAAACTGGCGATTTTTGGCCACTATTTGCCGTGGGCGTAGTTAGGGAGAGCCTGTAGGTTGCGGAGGTGAGCGGGCGGCGAGAAAGCGGAGTCGGAGTAGCTCTGGCCGTACAAAATCTGCCGAAGAAGGAAAATATTTGTTACCCAAGTTACATTCCCGTGGTAGCCTTTCCCCAACAGTGTGACGTGGAGCACTGGGACTGACCCCTACGACAGGAGTACCCATGAACAGCCCATCCAATGCAGTGCCACAAGGCGGCGCTGGTACCACGGAGAAGTCGAAAGCAAATCCCGCCAAGGCTGAGCAAAAATCGAGCCAACAGTCCAGTGGGGGAATGCTGGATAAGTTCCTCAATGGAGTCGAGTACATCGGCAACAAGCTGCCGGAGCCCTTCACCATCTTCCTGATTCTTTTCCTCATTACCGGCGTTCTCTCCACCATTATGGCGAAGATGGGCGTCGAGATTAAGGTGCCCGGATCGGATGAGATCCAGCCGGTCAAAGGTTTGTTCACCGGTGAGGGGCTGACGTGGTTCACCACGACAATGGGTGAGAACTACATCAACTTCCCACCGCTGGTAACGGTGCTGCCCATCATGCTGGCAGTTGGCGTGGCGGAGCGCTCCGGAATGCTCTCGGCGTTGATTCGCAAGCTCTTCGGTTCCGCGAAACCGTGGCTGCTTCCGTACGCCGTCGGCGTTATCGGCGTGACCGCCTCCGTCATGGCGGATGCCGCCTTCGTCATCGTCCCGCCGCTGGCCGCCATGGTCTTCAAGGCTGCGGGCCGTCATCCGGTGGCGGGTCTGATCGGCGGCTTCGCCGCCGTGGGTGCGGGCTATTCCACCGCCTTGGTGCCAACTTCCCTGGACGCGCTCTTTGCCGGTATTACGACCGCGGTCATGGAGACCCTGCCGAATACTGAGTTCGCTCCGGTTAACGCCATGTCGAATTACTACTTTAACGTGGCTTCTTCCATCGTGCTCGGTGTGCTGGCCGGCTTCATCATCGACAAGGTGATCGAGCCGCGCATGTGGCAGCAGGAAGTTCCCACCGAGGAAGATATCGATCCTGAGGATGCCGCCGAGCGCGGTGACCGCGACGAGAATGGCGAAGAGCTCACCGCTGAGCTGCGCCCGGCCGAATCCAAGGGCCTCATCTGGTCCGGTGTGGCCACGGTCATCCTCACCGCCATCATTCTCTTCGCAGTTCTTCTGCCGGAATCGCCGTGGCGCAATGAAGAGGGCGGCTTCTTGCCCAAGTCCCCGCTGCTGAATTCCATCGTCTTCATCGTGTTCGCCTACTTCTTGGTGCTCGGCGTGGTCTACGGCAAGGTAGTCGGCACGGTCAAGGGGATCACCGATGTTGTGAACATGATGATCGGTGCTCTCAAAGATATGATGAGCTTTCTTATTTTGGCCTTCATCCTGGGCCAGTTCGTGGCGCTCTTCGCCTGGACCGGTATCGGCACTTTCACCGCAGTGAAGGGCGCGGCCTTCCTCGAATCCATCGGACTTACCGGTTTCCCAGCTATTTTCGCCTTCATCGCGCTGGCGTCCTGCCTGAACCTGCTGATTATTTCCGGATCCTCGATGTGGACGCTCATGGCCGCGGTCTTCGTGCCCATGTTTGCCCTGCTGGGCTATGAGCCGGCGTTTATTCAGGGCGCATTCCGCGTTGGTGATTCCGCAACCCAGATCATCACCCCGCTGAACCCGTACATGATTGTCATGCTGGGTTTCCTCCAGCGCTATGAACGCGAGGCAGGCCTAGGAACGCTGATGTCGCGCCTCGTTCCCTTCGTTATTCCGTTCTTCACCGCCTGGGCAATCCTGCTGGCCATCTGGTTCTACGTAGATCTTCCGTTGGGACCGGGCAACAACGTCATGATTGGTTAAGCGCATGAATCAACGCAACAATCCATCGACAGCGTATTTGGAAGCGATGGAGGAGGGGGTCGCCAAGCGCGTGGCGTCTGCAGCACCACCGGAAAAACAGGGTGAGGACTACCCGGGCCAGGCGAAGCTCTGGGAAGCGGCGGCCGCGCGGGCTGAGGCCTTGCGGGAGAAGGCCGCGCACATCGTCGCGGACCTGCACGCTCACCCTGAAACGGCCTTCGAAGAACATCGTTCCATGGCGGTGCTCGCGGACATCGTTGAAGAGCATGGCTTCTCCACGTGCCGCGGGGTCTACGGCGTGGAGACCACGTTCGAAGCTTCCTGGCAGAGTGCAGATTTCGACCCTGAACGGCATCCCACTGTGGCCATCCTGGCGGAATACGATGCCCTGCCTCAGATTGGGCACGCGTGCGGGCATAACGTCATCGCCGCAGCGGGCGTTACTGGATTCTTGGCGGCTACTGCCGTGCTGGACGCCGCCCCTCCTATGTCCGGTCGCATCCTCCTCCAGGGGACCCCAGCGGAGGAGGGGCATTCCGGCAAGGAATACATGATCCGCGGCGGCAGCCTCGAAGGGGTCGATGCCGCGGTGATGATCCATGGCTTTGGCTATGACATCGGTGCGCATGCCTGGGTGGGCCGCCGCATTCTGCGCGTTCGTTTTCGCGGCGTAGCCGCTCATGCCAGCTCCCAGCCTTTCATGGGGCGCAACGCCCTTGACGCTGCGAGCCTGGCCTACCAGGGGATTGGGCTTATGCGCCAGCAAATGCCGCCATCGGATCGCGTGCACGCTATCATGAGTGGTGGCGATCGCCCTTCGATCATTCCGAGCGAGGCGGAAATGACCATTTACGTGCGCTCGTTAGGAACGCGCACACTCATGGATCTGTCCGCCAGGGTGGAAGACATCGTCCGGGGCGCGGCACTCATGGCAGGTATCGAGGTGGAAGTCGACTGGGATGAGCACCCGATGACCCTGCCCGTGCGCAATAATGCGGCGCTGGTGGATCGGTGGTCGGCCACGCAGGCGCGCCGCGGACGCACCGCGCTGCCCGCTGGGACGGTGCCGGATACAGTGGCCGCCTCGACTGACTTTGGCAATGTCTCTCATCTCGTGCCCGGCCTGCATCCAATGGTGAAGGTATCGCCAACCGACGTGGCCCTGCACACGGAGGACTTTGCGCGGTGGGCGGCTACTCCGCAAGCGGTGGATGCGGCCGTCGACTCCGCTGTGGGATTAGCGCAGGTAGCGCTAGATTTTCTGGCGGATAAGGAGTTCCGCCGGGCGGCGCAAGAGGACTTCGATAGGCAAGGGCCTGTGGCGGTGAGCGATCTGCTTGCAGAAAAGGGGGAGGGCGAAGCGTAAATATTTTATTCTAAAGGGCATGTCACGGGCTATCGTGCGGAGGTCTGCTACCCCCGTCATGAATTAGGAAACATGAGTGTTCTTGAAGGGTAAGCCTTACTTGAGTTAGGTTAGGCGCTGTCCTTATTTGCCAACTGTGGTTAGCCACACCTAATATGCAAGGAAGCTATGTTTAACCTTTCTCGCCGTGCCTCGCGCACGACCGCCGCCAAAGTTGCCGCAACTCTCTCGGTCGCAGCGCTTGCTCTCACCGGCTGCTCTTCCAGCCAGTCTGAGGAGACCGCTGAGCCGACCGAATCCGCGGCGGCAGGCGCCTCCACCATCACCCTGGAGGATAACTTCGGCTCGAAGGAAGTCACCCTCCCGGTGGAGAACCCCGCGGTGACGGATAACCGCGCCTTCTCTATCCTGGCGCAGTGGGATATTGACCTTGCTGCTGCACCGCTGAGGCTGGTACCGAAGTCGCTGCGAGACACCTACAACAAGGACACGGTCGAGGTTGATCTGGGCTCCCACAAGGAGCCGGACCTTGAAGGTCTGGTAGCTGCAGAGCCGGACGTCGTGTGGAACGGCCAGCGCTTCGAACAGCACCAAGAGGACATTGAGAAGCTGCTCGAGGATGTCCCGGTGCTTGACTTCGAGCCGCGCGATGACGAAGACTTTTTCGACGAACTCAAGCGCCACACTGAGGCCCTAGGCCAGGTTTTCGGCCACGAAGAGGATGCTGCGAAGCTCATCGAGGATTTCGACGCCGCTGCTGAGCGCGCTAAGAAGGCCTACAACCCAGAGCAGAAGGTCATGGCTGTGAACACCTCCGGCGGTGAAATCGGCTACATCGCTCCCGGTATCGGGCGCGTGTATGGCCCGGTCTTTGAGCTGCTTGGCCTGACCCCGGCCCTGGAGGTCTCCAACGCCTCCGATGACCACGAGGGTGACGATATCTCCGTTGAGGCCATTGCCGAATCCAACCCGGATTGGATCCTCGTCATGGACCGTGATTCCGCTATCTCCAAGGAAGGCCAGGATGTCACGCCGGGCGAGAAGCTGGTCAAGGACAACGCGGCGCTCAAGAACGTTACCGCTGTGAAGGAAGGCAACGTTTACGTGGCGCCGAATGACACCTACATTGATGAGTCCATCATTACCTACACCGAGATCTTGAACGCGCTTGCCGACGCCTTCGAGAAGGCCAACGCCTAAACAACTCTCTCGGCAGCCAAGGAGGAGACTAAACCGTGACGGTGAAGAGCAGCGCTGCGGCAGAGCACTCAGCTGTCAGCCCGCGTAACTCCCGCGGACCTGTGCTGACCTGGAAGCTAGGCCTCGGCGTGCTCGGCGTCATTGCACTGCTCCTCCTTTCCCTCATGGTGGGGGAGTACAGCATCCTCGATAATGAGGACGGCTGGTCCATGTTCTTCACCACCCGCGTGCCGCGCACCGTTGCGCTTGTCTTGGCGGGCGCTGCGATGGCGATGAGCGGTTTGGTCATGCAGCTGCTGACCCAAAACCGCTTCGTGGAACCCACGACAACGGGAACCACCGAGTGGGCCGGACTGGGCTTGCTCTTTTCTCTTATCCTTTTCCCGCACTCATCCGTGCTGGTGAAGATGGTTATTTCGGTTTGCTTTGCCTTCGTGGGAACCATGGTTTTCTTCGCGTTTCTGCGTCGCGTAGCGCTGCGCTCCTCACTCATTGTGCCGATCATCGGCATCATGCTGGGCGCTGTCGTTAGTGCCGTATCCTCCTACGTGGCGTTAGCCACGGATACCTTGCAGCAGCTCGGAATCTGGTTCATGGGATCCTTTACCTCTGTCTATGAGGGTCAATACGAGGTCCTGTGGATCGTGCTGCTGGTTTTGGTGGCTGTGTATTTCTATGCTGACAAACTCACCGTCGCTGGGCTGGGTGAGGATATCGCCACCAATATTGGGTTGAACTACCAGCGGATGATCCTGTTGGGAACCGGGCTCATCGCGGTGGCAACGGGTGTAGTCACCGTCGTCGTTGGTTCCCTGCCGTTCCTTGGGCTCATCGTTCCCAACGTAGTGAGCATGTTGCGCGGTGATGACCTGCGCTCTAACCTCCCGTGGGTCTGCCTGCTCGGCATTGCCACGGTGACCTTGTGTGACCTCATTGGCCGCACTATTATCTCCCCGTTTGAGATGCCCGTATCAGTCATCCTGGGTGTTGTCGGTGCTATCGTATTCGTCGTCTTGATCGTGAGGTCGACCAAGTGAGTGTAAGTATCTCTACCCCTGCGACGAAGAAACCTGTGCAAACGTCACGTGCCCGGCGACACGTGGGTAGCTTCCAGTCTGCTGCTGCGGCACGAAAATACTGGATCATCCTCGCCGCCTTGATTATTGCCGGTCTGGCCTTCGCCTTTGGGCTCTTGGCCTATGACAACCCCATGGAATTTGGCACCCGCAAATGGTGGCTGATTGCACGTCGCCGCGCTGATGCAGTGACGGCCATGGCGATCGTCGCCGTATGCCAGGCCGTGGCTACGGTGGCTTTCCATACGGTGACGAACAACCGGATTCTCACTCCTTCCATCATGGGGTTTGAGTCCTTGTACGTAGCAATTAATACAGCGACGATCTTTTTCCTTGGCGCCTCCGGCCTAACTCAGGCCCGCAACATGGGTACCTTCCTTGTGCAGCTTGTGCTCATGGTGGCCCTATCCCTCGTGCTGTACTCCTGGCTGCTGACCAGCCGCCGCAACAATATGCATGCGATGTTGCTGGTCGGCATCATTATCGGTGGGGGCTTGGGATCGCTCTCGACGTTTATGCAGCGCATGCTGACACCCAGTGAATTCGACGTGCTCACCGCGCGGCTCTTTGGTTCCGTAAACAACGCGGAGAGCGAGTACTATCCCATCGCCATACCGTTGGTTCTCGCGGTGACACTGCTGATGTACCTGAATTCCCGCCAGCTCAACGTGCTAGCCCTGGGCCGCGATGCTGCGACGAACCTTGGTGTTAACCACAAGGTCAATGCAATTTATACGCTGATGTTGGTCTCCATTCTTATGGCGACGAGCACCGCGCTTGTAGGACCCATGACCTTCCTTGGCTTCCTCGTGGCAACCTTGGCCTACCAGGCAGCGGAGACGTATGACCACCGCTTTTTGTTCCCAATGGCAATTGCCACGGCCTTTGCTGTTCTCACTGGCGCTTACTTCCTCATGCAGCACGTCTTCTATGCGCAGGGCGTGGTCTCCATCATTATCGAGCTAGTGGGCGGCAGCGTCTTCCTTCTGGTCATTCTGCGAAAGGGCAAGCTGTGATCAAACTTTCCAAAGTTTCCAAGTCCTACTCCGGTGAGACCAACATTGGCCCCATCGATCTGGAGATCCCCTCCGGTGGTATCACTGCGCTGATTGGGCCGAATGGTGCGGGCAAGTCCACGATGCTGACGATGATTGGCCGGCTTCTCGACGTCGACGAGGGCACCATCGAGGTCGCCGGTTACGACGTGTCCTCCACGAATTCGCAGGACTTGGCGAAGATTCTCTCCATCCTGCGCCAGGAGAATCACTTCATTACCAAGCTGACCGTACGCCAGCTGGTGAGCTTCGGCCGTTTCCCTTACTCGAAGGGGCGCCTGACCGTGGAAGATGAAGAGATAGTCTCGCGCTACATCGACTTCTTCCATTTGCGTGAATTGGAGAACCGCTATCTCGACGAGCTATCCGGTGGGCAGCGCCAGCGCGCATATGTGGCGATGGTGCTCTGCCAAGAGACGGACTACGTGCTTCTCGACGAGCCCCTCAACAATCTGGACATCTCGCACTCCGTGGAGATGATGAAGCATTTGCGGAAGGCCGCCAAGGAATTTGGCCGGACGATCATCATCGTCCTCCATGACATCAACTTTGCTGCTCGTTATGCCGACTATATTTGTGCGGCCAAGGATGGACGCATCGTTTCTTTCGGCAGTCCAGAGGAGATAATGCGCGATGAGATCCTTACGCCCATCTTCGAAACACCCATCACTGTTATCGATGGCCCGGATGGGCTGTTGGCCTGTTACCACTAGCTATTAACATTCAGGTGGACTGCCCGACAGCCAGGAAACCGCCCCAGGAAGAGTGCCAAAAAGTGCATCTGCCTGGGGATTTGTTGTTTGTTGGGGGTGTGCGTATATTTATCGAGGTCGCCGCGAGGTAGCCGGGAGGTTAACTGGTGGTAGATGTTCGGGCAATGGTTGTTCGGCGGGTTTGACTTTGGTTGAGCTTGTTGGGTAATGTTGTTCGGGCCGCCGCAAGAGGGTTAACGTTTGGTTAATTTTTGTTGTGGTGTGCGGATGATGTTTGAGAACTCAATAG
>NZ_KV811629.1:0-23315 GCF_001813175.1 Corynebacterium sp. HMSC069E04
AATCAACGCACTCTAAAACCGGAAGGGCCATTATACCCAATGAACCTGGTCATCCAGATGAATATGCTGGTGGCCGGCGCCATCATTTTGCTGAGCTGCAAGGTGGAACCGGCGAAGATCGCCTCAACTCCTGTCTTTAAAGCTGGTATGACCGCAGTGTTCTCAGTATTCGGCGTGGCCTGGATGGCAGACACCTTCTTCCAAGCCCACATCGATGCCCTGGAATCCAACCTTGGCAGCGTCGTCGAAGCCGCTCCATGGGCCTACGCTGTCGTCTTGGTTATCGTGTCTAAGCTGGTCAATTCCCAGGCTGCGGCACTCGTAGCTATTGCTCCCATCGGGCTCCAGCTAGGCATTGACCCAGCGGTCATCGTGGGCTTCTACGGTGCTGCTTACGGCTACTTCATTCTGCCGACGTACCCCTCCGATTTGGCCTGCATTGGCTTCGACCGAACCGGTACGACACACATCGGCAAATTCGTCATCAACCACTCGTTCATCATCCCCGGCGCCATCTCTGTCGTTACCTCCTGCGTAGTCGGTTCTGTGCTCGCGCAGATCCTGCTCTAAGTCCCTCCTAAATCCAGCCATTAGCTTCGGCTCGCCGTGCAGCTTCGAAGCGATTTGCTGCCCGCGTCTTCGCCATAATTGCGGAGACGTGGTTGCGCACGGTCCCGCCGCTGAGGTGAAGCTGTGAAGCGATGTCGGCGGAGCCGAGCCCACGCAGCAGTAGGCGACAGACCTCTACTTCTCTTTCGCTCAAAGGATTGTCGGGGGAGAAGAGAATATCTTGAGCAAGCTGCGGATCGATGACTCGCATACCGGAATGGACTCGGCGGATGGCATCAGCGAGTTCGTCGGGCGGGGTGTCTTTGACCAGAAAGCCATCGACACCTGCCTGGAGCGCACGCTTGACGTAACCAGAGCGCCCGAATGTGGTGACGATAAGGCTGCGGCAGCCAGTATCTGCGATAGTTTGTGCCGCATCGATGCCGTTCATGCCGGGCATTTCAATATCCAGTAGAGCCACGTCAACGCTGTGCTTAGCGACGAGTGCAGCGACCTCTGTCCCGGAAGCGCAGTCCGCTACGACTTCTATGTCCGGTTCGGTGTTGAGCAGTGCAGTGAGCGCTCCGCGGACCAGTGACTGGTCTTCGGCGATAAGAACTCGGATCGAAACTGGCATGGCTGCTGAAACTCCTTTACCTCGGTGGTGTTTTCAAGAGTCAAGAGGACAGAGGTTAAGCCGTCGCTACGCCGGATTATGAGGTCGCCGCCCGCGTCGTCAGCACGGCGGCGAAGGCCAGCAAGGCCTGTGAGGCCGGCGGCAAGCGCCTGCTTAGCGTCCTCCGTGAAGCCGCCGCCGTTATCCGTTACTTGCAAGGAGTTTTCGTCTAGGGTTACCCAGCACTCCGTGGCACCAGAATGCCGCACCACATTGGTGGTGAGTTCCCGCAGTGCCCAGGAGAAAAGATCCTCATGTGACTGGGGCTGCGTAAATGTATCGGGAAGGTGGGTTGTGATTCCGGCAGTGTCCAAGATGCGGCGGGCCGCCTGGATCTCACCGGCAAAAGTGGGGTTCTTCATCCGTGTAACTGTCGAGCGGACCTCTGCAAGGGACAGCCTTGAAAGAGCGCTAATTTCCTCGAGCTCGGCGGCTGCTGTCGACGGATCATGGTCGATCAGGCGGCGGGCTACTTCTGACTTGAGATTAATAGCCGTGAGGGTATGACCGAGGAGATCGTGAATATCTGCGGCGATGTCTTCACGTTGTTGAGCTAAATCCAAGTCGTGGCGCAAGGCGGTTTCAGTGTCATCGCGCTGGGACAAAGTGCCCAGCGTCAAGATGAGCAGCGGCCACCCGAAGAGGATGAGTGCGAAATCGATAAAGCGCTGCTCCGCGTAAAACCAAAGAGGGATACCAACTACGGCACCGGTCAGGGCAATGATGGTGGACGCTGTTTTGAGCGGTTGTGTGAAGGACACTAAGGCCCCAAGGTAGGGCGCGAAGACCACAGCCCAGACACCGTGAGATGGAATAGCTAAAAGCGCTAGCAGTGCGAGGATGAGCCACCACGTAGCTACGCGACGCTGGTAGGACCACTCCTGTGGGTAGGAGTGCAACGTTCCGAAAGCAAGAGAATAGGCCACGCAGAAGACGACGGTGATTGCCACTGCCCAGAAACGCCGTCCTGCAGAAGTAGTGGGTTGGAAGAGGATTTGCAGCAGTACAGGAAGGAGAAATATCAGCCAGACTGCGGCGAAGGCGGCATCGCGGGCCTTGAAGCTGTGCATCATGCTCGGTCTTTGTCGCGGCTGCGAAGAAGTAAGCACGTCCCGACGAAAACCACTGTCCATACCGCGATACTAACCCATGCGTACCAGAGAGGATCTTTGATAAAAAGCTGATGGCCATTGATCATTTGAGCTCCTTCAGACAGCGGCCAACGAGCAAGAGCTTGTGCGCCGTACATGGGGGAGAAGCGTCCTACGTCAAGAAGGTTTTCCTTGAGCGGCATGAAGACGTTTCCGGCAAAGGCGAGGATGACTATGCTAGAGGAAGCAATGGACACACTGTTTTCCGATGGAATGAGCATGGCCCAAGCCATGCCGTAGAAGCCGAAGGGGATGGCGCAGGCTACGGTAGCAAGAAAAGCCAGCACCCACTGTTCCAGCTGCATGTTGGCTTTGGTCAGCGCCCCAGTGATGAAAACGGCGGCGATAGGCAAGATAGCTCGAACCGCAATGTTGAGGAAGTGAGCGATTCCCAGCTGGACAGGCTGCAGGGGAGTAAGAGCCAATTGCCGGCCCCACCCCGCGCGGTTCTCTGCGATCATTGAGCCAGCAGCGCCTACAGCACCTGTGGCACCGGCATAGAGCGCCATGCCGATCATGACCATGGCAGCAACGTTTCCGCCGTTGAACTCAACGTCGCCATATTCTTGCATCGCGCCGAAGAGAATGTAGAAGATGATCGGTAGCCCAATACTAAAGAAGAGCGTTGGTAGGTCGCGGCGCAATCGCTTGAGGTCGTGACCGGCGTACCGTAGCGTGGCGGCAAGGTTGGGTGATGCCATGCGTGTGCTCATGGTGGTTGTCTCCTTAAAGATTGGCGGTAGTCGGGGATGCGTTGGAAAGCTCCAAGAAGGAATCCTCCAAGCTATGGCCAGCGATGGTGATATCGCGAGCTGCAGTTTTAGTGAGCAGGAAGCGGGCCACAGCGTCAGAGTCCCGTGTAGTGATGGTGAGGCCAGTTTTGGTGCGTTCTAGGCGGACAACTCCCGGAAGATCAGCACTCAAGAGGGAATCAGGCAGCCCATCGGGAAAGGTGGCGCGAATAATCCGGGTGGAGTTAGATTTGCGGATCTCCTCCGTGGAGCCGTCGGCTTGAACCTCGCCCTTGTTGAGCATGACGATGCGCTGGGCAAAAGAATCTGCTTCCTCAAGGTAATGAGTAGTAAGGACGATGGTCCGGCCGGATTCAGCCTCGTGGTGCATGGCCTCCCAGAAGTGACGCCGAGCCGCGGCATCCATGCCGGCCGTGGGTTCGTCGAGAAGCAACAGCTCCGGATCCCCCAACAGCGCTAAGCCGAACCTCACACGCTGTTGCTCGCCGCCGGAGCATTTCCCCACCCGGCGCGAGAGAATATCGCCTAAGTTCGCGCGCTCAATAATGTCCTTTAATGGGCGGTGGGATGGGAAAGCCGCGCCAAGGAGCTCGAGGGTTTCCTTCACCGTGATATCTGGGAGTAAGCCGCCGGATTGCATGACCGCGCCGATGCGTCCAGTCTTCGCTGCTTCCTTTGGCGAGGTGCCGAGCACGTTAATTGTCCCTGAAGTTGGACTCGTGAGCCCAAGGATGAGGTCAATGAGCGTGGTCTTGCCAGCGCCATTCGTACCCAGCAAACCGACGATTTCACCCCGTTGAATGGTGAGGGAGACATCGTGAAGCGCTGGAACAGGTTCTCGGGAGGATGCGTTGAAGACTTTGCCGACGCCCCTGACATCTACGGCCGGCGGGAGTGTAGGTGTTGTGCTCATATCTTCACGCTATGGCTGTGAAGTATTTGCAGCGTAGAAGAGGTGTCACCAATCAGTGATGACAGTTGTCATGGCTGCCGAAGGCCCGCTCCTGGCCATGGCGGAACTACTCGCCATGGCGGCCCAACAAGAATGCATCCGTACGGTACGGGATGCTCAGCGCTTGTCCGGGGCTAAACCCCATGTGCTCGTAGAGGTACCAGTTGAGGTTGTGCGTCATGCGTTCATGGATTTTCGCTCCATTGCGAAGCCAGTATGAGCGAGTATGCATGAGTGCATGCAGATCTTCGGGGCACAGCTCGTGTTCCCACGTTAAGCGAAGCTCCTCACGGAGCGTCCACGGATCGCTCAAAGCGGGATAGAAACCGGGACGGTGGATATCACCTGAATGCATGATGCGGGAGAGCCGGAGGATCCATGGGTCAGCGTGAACGTCTAGAGTATTCCACACCAAAAGCACTTTTCCCCCTGGGCGGAGCACTCGGTCAAATTCCGCACAAGCTCGATCGACATCGACCCAGTGCCAGGTTTGAGCACAGGTGATGGCGTCGAGGGAGGCGGTATCCGCAGCTGTGTTCTCAGCGGTGGCGCGCCAGCAGGGAATCCCCAGGCGTGCCAATACTCGTGCCATATCAGGGGAAGGATCGCTGGCGTAGACGACAGGATTGTGCAGTGACTCGGTCAGTTTGCCGGTTCCTGCCCCAACGTCGAGGACGGTGTGTGCAGAGGAAATAAGTTGCGATACTTCCGGCGGATATCCAGGACGAGCATCGTGGTAGACGTCGGCTCCTTGTTGGAAAGCTCGGGCAGAATGCACCCGCTGTTGAGCAGTGCCGAAGTTAGGAGATTCTTTTCCGGATGCGTGCCGGTAGCTGGGGTAATGCTCGGGTAGTGGGTGCGGAGAGGGTACGCCCAAGGAATCGGATGGGTCGGAAGGCAAAGAGCTCATGATGCCCTCAAACTTACCGTGGTGCTGCAGGTTCGTGGATGTTGGTGGGATGTTTTAAGGTGGACGAGGATATTTTCCGATAATGAATGTGGCGAGGGGAATGATGGGCGAAGATTCCGCAACGCGGCTGCGCCGGTTGCGTGCACTCGCTGGGTCTGTCGCCGTCGCGGCAACTGTCATGGCGTTGGCGTCGTGCAGCTCGCCTGAAGAGGAAGCACCTACGTCAACCTCCCCAGCAGAGTGGACAAATGATCTCGGTATCCCACTAGCTCCTATGCTGGTCGGCCCGGAGCCTGGACACACGAAGAAAGTTCGGTTGGCCTCTGGTCGGAGCTTCCTTCTCCATGTGCCTGAAAACTACACGCCTGAGCGTTCCTGGCCGGTGCTGCTATCTTTCCACGGGTATACAGATTCTCCGGAGAATATGGAGCAGTACACCCAATTCAATGCCGCTCACGCCATCGTTGCCTACCCAGCGGGGGAGAAGGCCGCGTGGGCGCCAGCCCCCTACGCTGCTACTAGCGCTGAAGAAGACCTAGAATTCGTTCGCTCTCTCGTGGATAGTCTGCGTTCTACTTACGAGGTGGACGATAACGCCATCTATGCCGCAGGTCTGTCCAACGGCGGGGGGTTCGCAGCCTTCCTGGCCTGCCGGATGCCGGGCACCTTTCGATCTGTAGCGACAGTTTCGGCGGCATATTACGAAGGAATCCATACGAATTGTTTGGATAAACCTGTCGGCCGTTTGGATATCCACGGTACAAAAGATCCCGTAGTTAATTACGAAGGCGGAGTGCGCCACGATACTGCCTATTCTTCAGTAGCAGAGGTGCTCGGGCAGGATCAGCGGCGCAATGACTGTCGAGGGGACGTCGATTCCGTGCGCCTGACAAACGGTGCCACTAGAGAGACCTGGACTGCCTGTGAAGCACCGCTACAGCACATCCGCATCGAAGGCGGATCTCACGTATGGCCGGGCGGAAACAATGACACGAAAATCGAAGTCGGACAAGGATTCGCCACCGATGCAGTACTGGATTTCTTTGGCATCCCCGGGCGCCCAGAAGGCACCGAAGAGCACGGCGTGGCCTAGGGGCGTTACTGCGCGGTTTTGCTAGTCCAGGGTGAAGTGGTCAAAGGGCACATCGAGTGAGCGAACTCGTGCGAGACAGATATCTGCAACCGTGTCGAAGCCTGCTTGGCGCGCCGCACTGGAGGCCTCTGTGGGGGCGGGAATCTGCACCAAATGGAAAGAGCGATGGCCACCGTCCTCGCGGTTGAGCTCGACGACGGCTTGAGCGGTTGTCCCCGAGCCAGCGAAAAAATCAAGGACTACCGCGTCTGGCCCACCGGCGATGGCAATGAGGTGCTTGAGAAGCCGTACGGGTTTAGGGAAGTCGAAGACACCTGTGATGCCGAGAGCTTCTTCGGCATCGCGACGGCCTGTGCGTGTGACTCCGAATCGCTGCCCATCCAGGATGGAACGAGGTCGTGCACCCTTCTTTTCATAGTTTTTGGTGTAGACAAAACCACGCCTGAACACCAATTCTTCGTAGTGTTCAGCAACCTTGTCCTTGCCCCATCGCCAGCGAGCTACCTTTGATTTTCCTTCTGGTTGATGGGGCCAGTACTCGCGGCCGTCGGGGGCGACGATGGGGAAGTCCAGACTGGGTAGGTAGCCCAAAGTTTTAGAGTCCAATCGGACTAAGGAGTAGTTGCCCTTCTCGTCACTGTGGTTGTAGCGGGTCGAGGTCTGCGCCTCTACATCCACATTGAACCCAGGATTTGCTGGGGACTTGGCGTAACACAAGATGTATTCATGTTCTAGTACGGCATACTTCGAGTCATTCTTGCCAGTCCCGCCCTTCTTCCAAATGAGTTGGCCAGCAAAGCAATCTTCACCAAAAACTTCATTCAGAAGGAGGCGTAGATGGGCCGATTCTGATTCGCCGATTGACACGAGGATGAAGCCTGCGTCAGCAAGCGCCTCACGCGCCAGGATTAAGCGCGGCAGCATCATGGAAAGCCATTCTGCATGCCACTGCCCAAAATGCTCTGAGCGCATATCGCGGCGCTGTCGGAAGTTGTCACGATAGACAAAGTCTTTACCAGTGTTGTACGGCGGATCGATGTAGATGATGTCCGCGCGCATACCCCGCTCAATAAAGTCATTCAGTGCAGCTAGATTATCTGCCACGCTAACACTGTTGGGGGAAGAACCCCGGCCGCTGATGAGCTTTCGCTTGCTCACAGATTCTTCTTTGGCCAGCGCAGCAGCTTGTTCCTTGCCCGGCCATACAAGCCCAAAAACCGACCCCACATCGGTGGAAGCGCGCTCAACGGGGGATGGTGTGGTGACACGAGGGCGCGTGGCAGGAAGGAAATCAGGCGAGGAATGAGACGAAGGCATCGTGGCGATTAGTGTGTTGGTTATAGAGATTAAGGACCAAGGGGGGCGTTGAACATCGGGCCCTTTACTCGTTTCCCGCGGCAAAGAGGGAAAAGAGCACAAAAGGATTGTGTCTTAGAGTACAGGCGTTCACAAATGAGAGGGTGATGGCACGTACCAAGTTGTTGAACGAAAAGGGGTAGATGGTGGGGGTGGGGCATTATAGAGATACTTAAAACTCTTAGAATCTAGTTTTCCAAAACTGCCATGCGCTGTTGACAGCGTTAATTTATAAACGCTGTGGCGAAGAACTCAGGGCGTCGGTACGGTGGGGGTGTGTTGGCGCGCACGCCGAAGGCAGCGACCGTAGAGCATCTGTTCGTTGCGTGGGGAGTCTAAGGAGGCTTCACGCAATAGTGAACACGGCTCTGGTGTAGGTGCCTTCGGGTGTTGGAAGCCAGCACTGTTAGAAACAGTAAAGCAAAGGAAGGACTGTAGAAATGGGTATTTTTGACAAGGCAAAGGATGCGCTGAACACCGATAAGGGTGAGCAGATTTCGGATAGCGCACTGGACAAGGGTGCAGACTTGGCTAAGGGAAAGCTGGGCGAGGACAAGGCAGATAAGATTGACTCTGTGCGTGACCAGCTTGATGAACGTATCGGCAACCAGGGTGCTGAGGCTCCCGAGGGCGATGAGCAGAAGTAAAGACTAGCCGCCTCTCCGGCATGGTAGCCTTGGGCGACTAGGGCATGCCCAGTAGTCTAAAAAGTCCTGTCCACAAAGTGGGCAGGACTGTATAAGTTTTACACTAATGTATAGTTCAACCTGTTTTGGTTCAGTTGCGGACTGATGCGGCCAGGAAGGAAACTGAGAATATTCTATAAAGTTTCCTATCTTGCGTTTATGGAATTAAAATTGACCTATTCCTGGGTAGGCTAATGACCGTGATTACTTCAGTAGATGTGGAACACGGTAACCGCCCCTCTCGGCAGCTACTTATTGAGCAAGCCGGCCGGGTCATTGCCAAGGCGGGTATTGATGAAGTCCGCCTGCGGGAGGTTGCAGATCAAGTCGATGTGCCTTTTGGGGAAGCACGGGCACTGTTTGCATCTGAGGCTGAGCTTGTTGAAGCTACTAAGCATTCGCTCAATGAAGCATTGACCTCAGTAGTTGATTTACATCTAGAACGCTTACCTGAAAACGCAACTGCAGTGGACAAGCTCCGGGCCACAGCTCTGTCGTATTTCTCTTTTGCGGTTGAGGATCCTTCCGCCTTCGCAGCATTTACTGCGGTCCACGCAACGCCGCAGGTGGGGCTGAAGGCGGAAGATTTTGTTGACCGAGGCGGGCGCGCCGAGACGTGCCCTATAATGCGGATGCTTTTTGAGCTGACTGAAGACGCTATAAGGGAATCTGGCGGCCGAGAGGTCGATGCAAAGGGGACTCTGCTTTCAGCGTTGTCTATCTTCTCGCATTTGCACGGCGTAACGCAGCTCGCTGCTGAAGGAATCTTGCGTTACCTTTCGCCAGCAGCCAAGAAGCAGACGTTTAGTGCTGTTATGGATACTCTCAGCGTTGGTCTTTACCCATTTTTTAGGGGTGAGCGAATTGAACGCACCATTCCTTATGGATTGGTGGGGGAGCAGCCGGAAGCGCTTTTGACAAAGGCTAAGGATCTTCCACGCACGACAGAAGAAGAGCAGCGTTCAGCGCTGCTTCGGGGTGCTGTCGAGGAGATTCTTGATCGTGGTGTAACCGGACTGTACATCGGCGGAGCTGCGAATCGAGCAGGCCTCAGCGTTCAAGAGGCTGAACACCTGTTTGAAAGTGATAAGGAACTAGCTAACTATCTTGAGCGCTATCTGGACAAGATCAACTATGAGTTCATTTACCGTCAGGTGGCTGCATTGCCTGAAGATGCTAGTGCCGTATCCAAGATTAAGGCCACAGGTTATGGGTATGTCTCACATGCCCTGTATGACCCACAAGGTTTCGATACGCTGATCAAGATTGCATCTGGGCCAATCGTCCCCATGTCATTCGAAGATAATTTCCTCCCGAATGCAAACAAAGCGGTCGAGCTCGAGCGCGACTTTAGCGAGTTTGGACGAGCTTTTGGCTTCATTATGTCTCTTGTGCGCGAGGTTATCGATGAGGTTGATGGACCACGCACCCCGTGGGTGCTTTTCACCCTAGTTATTTCGGTATGGGCGGGTGCTCATGGTCTTTCCATGTTGAGCACAAAGGGTCCATTGCGTGGTTATGACTCGGACTTCATTTTTGAAGTCCTCACGCAGTATATGGATATCGAATTTGGCGGTATCATGCGAAGCCTTAGCGGTATGGCAAACTAGTTTCACTCTCGTGACGGTGCAGCGTTCCTAGTTGGCCGCAACGCTTATCACGGCTAATCTCCACTTCCTTAAGGGGAAGCGGAGATTTTTCTTCTTAGTTCTTCCGTGTGAAGTTACTTTGTGGCGGGTGAGATATGCGTAGTTTCTAGGTGCATTTGTGTGGCCGGAGGAGGAGAAAGCCCGCCGGGGTGGGAAGGCGCCGCTCCGATGCCGTCGTAGACCTAGAGCTCACCAGCCAGGCGCAGGCGCCGCATCTGGTTTTCGGTGAAGGTCCGTTCGGCCAGTGATTCGCCTGCACCGTCCTGCAGATGCACCACGACGTTAAGCCCGAGTTCCTCGAGGTCTTCTACGTCCTCGCGGTACATTGCCACCGAGCTAATGGTGCATTCCTCGGGGTTGATATCGGAGGCGAAGATCTCCTTGACTGCGTCGACGTTCGCGTGCTGGGCGGGCATAGCAAGCATGATCATGTCAATGTGGTGACTGTCCTTGACACGCTCCCAGAAGTCGACATCGGTGGCATCGCCTTCCACGACATTGAAGCCGCGCTCTTGGAGGTGGCGCACCCGGGCTGGATCATGCTCCACGCCTAAGACTTTCGCGCCATAGACCTCTGTGAGCTCCTTGTAACAGGAAAGTCCTAGGCGGCCGACCCCAAGGACCAAAGCATGGGCATCCCCCAGCTCGATCGGACGATCTTCCGGGTGAATCTTGTGCGGTGGGCGCGTAGGTAAGCGTTTGGCCACGTGCGTGGCCCGCGAGACGCTCTGTGGGTTGAAAATGGCGGAGATGACGAAGCTCAAGGACACTGCGAGAACCAATGAAAGTAGCCAGCGCTGATTCAGCCAGCCGTCTTCCACCCCGAGGGCAGCAATGATTAACGCGAATTCGGAATAATTGGCCAGGAGCAAAGACGCGAGGACGGAAGTACGGTTGCGCAGCCCTAGTGTCCACAGGATGGCCCAGTAGGCGATTCCCTGGACAGGCAAAAGCATTAGGAGCAGGCTGGCGTCAAGGAGGTGCTGCCACGTCGGGAGGCCCAGGAAGCCGATGTTGACGAAGAAGCCAACCAGCAGCAATTCTTTGAGTGTGAACAGTGAATGGCTGAGTTGTTCCGCCCCAGGGGAGCGAGAGAGAACCACGCCCATGATGAGAGCACCCAGACTGCCCGAGAGTCCGACCCATTCGAAAAGAGCATAACCAGGCAGAAGGGCCATCACGATGCCGAATAGTGCGCCCAGCTCACCGTGGCCGAGCTTGTACCAGCGGCGCGTTGTCAATGCCAGTAGCGGCACGATGAGTACAAGCAAGAGGGCAGTCAAGCTGGGCGGCTCCCCGCGGAGAATGCTCATGAAGGCAACAGCGATGATGTCCTGCATAATGAGTACGCCAATACAGATATTTCCGTACAGGGCTTGTTCATCGCCGCGGTCCTGCAGGATTTTTAAGACCACGATGGTGCTTGAGAAGCTCAGTACCAGGGCGATGTTGACAGCTACCGAAAAGCTCGTAGGCCCAAATACACCAAGAGCCCCGAGTGCCGTAATGAAGCCCGCTCCGAGCAGAGTCATCACGAGTACATGTGCGCTGGCTGTCAGCCACACAGCTTTATCAGTTAAGGCCCTGAGATCGAGGCGTAACCCGATTGCGAAAAGCATGAGAGTAACGCCAATGTCCGCGAATAGATTTAATGCTTCGACATGCTCGACTCCGCCGGCGTTGAGCGCAAAGCCAGCGGCGAGAAATCCAATAAGTGGAGGCAGGCGCACTGCCCACGCGATGAGGCCGCAGCCAAACACCACAGCGAGGTAGGTCAACAACAATTCCATGAATTGTAATAGTGCCTCAACCCAGGTTATAGCCCTAGTTAGAAACGCTCTTTAGCCCATGAGGGGGAGAAACATAGGGGCAGCGCTGCTTGGCGACGACACATTAGGCACTTTGAAGTTCTGAGTTACGGTGGACTAGCCGGCTAGTCCACCTCAGGATGGGAAAGGAAAACGTGAGAAAAGGCTGACCAGAATCGCTCTGACCAGCCGTAATACTGTCGGACTAACAGGATTTGAACCTGCGACCCCTACACCCCCAGTGTAGTGCGCTACCAAACTGCGCCATAGTCCGCCGTCGCACTATTTCGTGCAACTGCTACAGATTACACCAACGGTATTCGCTTCGACAAATCCCAGCTCAACCTCTGTTTTAAAGGCTCTAAAACTCTCCGGTGGAATAGACCCACTGCCCGCCTTGGCGGCGAAAAGAGGAGCGCTCCCGTTGAGAGCCCTTGGCAGCTCCCTTATAGAAAGCCTCGAATTCAACGATGCCGGTCTGGTCCAAGGGGCCGCCCGCGACGGTGTCGATAATGTCGAGGCGATAAAAGCGAATGCCGGTTTCGGCGAGGTCGAGGCGCTCCGGGCGGGTTTCGGGGTCCCAGGTGCGCAGCAAATAATCCTCGTCGCCGGTGACGAAAGCGCTGAAACGCGAGCGCATCAGGGCCTCCGCTGAGGGGGCGGGTGTGCCGGCATGGTAGCGCGAGCAGCACTCGCCGAAGCTTAGGCCGGTACCGCAGGGGCAGCGGGCGGCAGGATCAAGTGGGTTAAGAACAACCATGGGCGGCTTATTCTGCAGTGGTTGCCACGGCGGTGGCGATGTCCACAGCGAGGAGGGAGTCGATGGTGGTGGAAGCGGCGGCGTCGGCAAGCGCGCGTTGTTGATCGGCACTCAGAGAAGCAGGAAGCGTCACCGTACGTGTGAGACGAGATTCGGATTCTTGGCTAACCCTTACAGATACCGCTTCGAGTACCTTCGCGTCGATTTTCTGCGCCTTGCCCGCTTCTTTGATGGCCTGGGTGCTTGCCGCAGCCACAGCGGACATAAGAAGGCCTTCCGCGGTGAAACCTTGGCCTTTGCCGCCGTTCTTTTTCGTGCGGTCAGCGCTCACCGATCGGTCATTGTGGCGCACGACGACGCCCATCCTGGTTCCAACTGCCGGGATTGCAAGCGCTGAGTCCTCAGCAACTGGGGTGGGAAGGTTCTCCGGAACAATAAACTGCTCCGCCCAAGCTCCGATGAGGTCGGCGGCACGGGCTGCCGCGCCCTGCTTAGTCACCAGGTGATCGGCCTTATCCAAGGCGACGAGGGACTTGGGATAACGCGTGGTCCGGAAAATATTTTGCGCGTTATCAATGCCCACCGTTTGATCAATGGGGGAATGCAGCACCATGAGGGGCTTGCGCAGACGCGGAAGATAGTCCTCCGGGTTGGTCTCAGCAAGGTCTTCGAGGAAGAGACGCGAAATGGTCAGCGCCCGGCCTCCAAGGGTGACCTCGACTTCACCGTTGGCGTCGACCTCGCCGATCTTGTCGGCGTAGTGCAGCACGGAGTGTGCAGGATCGAAGGGGGCGCCGATGGTGGCCACGGCCTTGAGGGAGCGAATGTTGTTGGCCGCGGCCAGAGCGGCAGCCCCGCCCAGTGAATGGCCCATGAGTAGCTGCGGTGCGGAATAGTTCTGTGCTAGCCAGTCAGCGGCGGCCTGGATATCGGCAACATTCTGGCTGAAACATGTGTCCGCAAAATTTCCTTCGGATTGGCCTAGGCCAGGAAAATCAAAGCGCAGGGTAGCGATGCCAAAGTTAGTCAGCTGTTTGCTCACGCGGGCAGCGCCCGGGGTATGGCGCGAGCCGGCAAAGCAGTGCGCGAAGATGGCGAAGGCTTGCGGAGGGGAGTCAGGAAAGTCGATGGTTCCGGCCATCGTGGTACCGGTGCTGGAGGGGAGCGACACGTTCACGGATTGCATGACCATAAGGATATAAGGGCGAACGCACGCCTGCGAACCGGGGTTGACTAGAGTCGATAGAAGACCTGTATGACGCACAAGGATGGAGGAGTGCTCATGGGCGCATTCGATTGGTTCTGGAAGGCAATGGGCGCGCAGTCCGAACGCAACAACAAGAAGTCGAAAGCCGTTGTGACGGCCGCAGATTCCGCGGTAGAGGATATCGCGAACCTGTCGGATGCAGAGGTTGCCGCCACCGCACGGGAGTGCGTGAAGGACGGCAAGATCGCGGATAAATCCCGCTTCCTCGCAGCCCTGGCCGTGGCCAGCGAACGCAAGCTTGGCATGCGTCCCTTTACTGTCCAGTCCCAAGCTGTGCTGCGTCTTCTTGAAGGCGACGTTATCCAGATGGCCACTGGTGAGGGAAAGACGCTGGTGGGAGCCATGGCCGCGACGGGTTTTGCGCTGACCGGCAAGCGCGTGCACCTGGTGACAGTGAACAATTATCTAGCAGCGCGCGACGCTGAATGGATGCGCCCGCTCGTGGAGTTCTTTGGACTCACGGTGGCCCCGGTAACGGAGAAGCTCGGCCCGGAAGAACGCCGCGCGGCTTACTTATCCGACATCATCTATGCACCAGTCAATGAGCTCGGTTTCGATGTGCTACGGGATAACCAGATCACGTCCCGCGAGCAAACGGTGCAAGCGCGCGCGGATGTGGCGTTGGTGGATGAAGCGGATTCTGTGCTTGTCGACGAAGCCCTCGTCCCCCTCGTCCTCGCCGGAAATCGCCCCGGTGAGGAATCTACGGGCCACATCACCAACGTGGTTTCCCGGCTGCGAGAGGAGCAGGACTACGTTATTGCGGAGGATGGGCGCACGGTAGCGCTCACCGAGGAGGGCGCGGCACGTGTGGAGCACGAATTGGGACTCGACTCGCTCTACTCGGAGGAGAACATCGGCTCCGTGCTGGTCAAAGTTAACTTAGCGCTGCACGCTAAGGCACTGCTTATTCGCGATATTCACTACATCATCACGGACGGAAAATTGCAGCTTATCGACGCCTCCCGCGGCCGCGTAGCGGAACTGCAGCGCTGGCCGGATGGCCTCCAGGCCGCGGTGGAGGCCAAGGAAGGCCTAGAGGTGTCAGAAGGAGGGCGCATCCTCGACACCATTACGCTCCAGGAGCTCATGCGGCGCTATCCGCTAGTGTGCGGCATGACCGGAACCGCAGTGGAGGCAACAGACCAATTACGTCAGTTCTATGACCTGCACGTCTCGGTCATCGACCGTAACAAGGAACTGCAGCGCTTCGACGAACCTGACCGCATTTATGCCTCCGTGGATGAAAAATCCCGTGCCATCGTCAATGAAATCGTGGCAATCAATAGCACTGGCCAGCCGGTACTCGTGGGTACCCACGATGTTGCTGAATCAGAAGACCTCGCCGAAGCCCTACGTGAACAGGGGATTACGGTCAACGTCCTCAACGCAAAAAATGATGAGGACGAGGCGCGCATCGTTGCGGAAGCAGGCGACGTGGGGCGAGTGACTGTGTCTACCCAGATGGCGGGCCGCGGCACCGATATCAAGCTGGGCGGCGCGGATGAGTCTGACCGTGAAGTCGTTGTTGAAAAGGGCGGTTTGGCAGTGCTCGGCACCTCGCGGCACCGCTCCTCCCGTTTGGATAACCAGTTGCGCGGGCGTGCAGGCCGCCAAGGAGATCCGGGCATGTCGCTCTTTTTCGTTTCCTTGGAGGATGACGTGGTCAAACAGGGCGGGGAAGATGAATCCTTGTCCGCGCGCCCCGATGCCGATGGGCTCATCGATTCCAAGCGCGTCCGGGACTTCATTGCACACTGCCAACGCGTGACGGAAGGGCAATTGCTGGAGATTCACGCGCAAACCTGGAAGTACAACCAGCTACTCGCGGACCAACGCATCATTATCGATGAGCGCCGTGCCAAGTTACTCGACACTGATCAAGCCTGGCAGGAGTTGGCTGAACGGGCGCCCGAACGCGCAGCCGAGCTTGGCGACGTCCCCGCGGAAGCTCGTGAGCGGGCTGCCCGCGAGATTATGCTGTACCACCTAGATTTGGCGTGGGCCGACCACCTAGAGCTGATGGATGACGTTCGTGAATCCATCCACTTGCGCGCCATCGCCCGCGAGACGCCCATCGACGAATACCACCGCATCGCGGTGCGTGAATTTAAGGACTTGGCGCAGCGGGCAGTTGATGATGCTCTAGATACTTTTAAGACTGTGCTTATTGATTCTGAGGGTGCCCACCTCGAGGATCATGGGCTGTCTCGACCGAGCGCCACGTGGACTTATATGGTCTCTGATAACCCACTATCTGGGGGCGGAAATTCCGTGCTCAAGGGCATAGGAAACATTTTCCGCTAATGTAAATGCGCCAGAGGTGACTCGCGCGGACAGCGGAGTCGCTAATATGGAATGAGTCAACATCGATCCGACCCTTCGGAGGTAAAAATGAGCGAGAATACCGGAACGCCGGAACCGCAGGCAGAGACTACTTCTGTCTTCCGCGCTGATCTTCTCAAGGAGATGGAAAACGGCACCGCGGCGGGTTCTGACGCCTCCGTTGCCGGCGCTGAGAACCTGGCAGAGGGCCAGGCGCTGCTCGTCGTAAAGCGCGGTCCCAACGCTGGCGCACGCTTCCTGCTGGATCAGCCGACCACTACCGCCGGACGCCACCCAGAAGCAGACATCTTCCTTGATGATGTCACGGTGTCCCGCCGCCATGCCGAGTTCCGCTCCAAAGACGGCCAATTTGAGGTTGTCGATGTCGGATCGCTCAACGGCACTTACGTCAACCGTGAGCCGCGCAATGCGCAGGTGTTGGAAGTAGGCGATGAAATCCAGATCGGTAAGTTCCGCCTGGTTTTTATTGCCCCTCAATAAAGCAGTTCTAGTTAGCAGGAACTAACGGGTGCGAGGGGAGTAGGTTTATTTCGCACCCTGCCCACGTTCCCGCTGTGTCCAAGTGAAACCGTGTAGAAAGCAGTAGTAGTCCTATCGTGAGTGCGCAGAAGTCCACCGCCGCTGCCGCAGCAGCGTCTTCCGTGGCCAAGAAGACCAAGCCTGCTAAGCAGAAGCCCATGTCTATTGGCGTAACGCTGAAGCACGTTCAGAAGCAATTTCCGGACGTGACGGTGTCGAAGATTCGCTTCTTGGAGTCTGAGGGGCTGATTACTCCGGAGCGCACCGCAAAGGGCTACCGTCGCTATTACCAAAAAGACTTGGACCGCCTGCGCTACATTCTGACTGCGCAGCGTGATCACTACACGCCGCTCAAGGTCATTCGGGAACAACTGGATGCGATGGACTCGGGGCAGGTGACCGCTATTGTCTCCTCCCAGGCTGAGGCCCTTATCAGCGCTGAGCAGCTACGTGCGCCGGTAGTTACCCGGCTTACCGACGCCGACGTGGCCGACCAAGCCGGAACAACACAGGAAAACATCGCGAAACTGGTCTCGGTGGGCCTGATCAAGCCGGATCCGGCGGGCTTCTTCGACACGGATGACGTGTCCATTGTCTCCGCGGCCGTGGCGCTGGAGTCCTTTGGGCTCGAGGCTCGGCAGTTGAAATCGCTGCGCAATGCTGCCCGACGCCAGGCGGACATGATTTCGCAGGTGGCAACGCCGGTCGCGCATTCGAAGTCTGATACCGCCCCGCAACAGGCGGAGGAACTGTCACAGCAGATGGCGGCCCTGGTTTTATCGCTCCACGGGACGTTGGTCAAGACCGAGCTTCGCGACGAATTCCGGCCTTAAACCTGATGCCTGGCTCGCGATGGAATGTGGCCTAACCCAGGCTTCGTGTCGCCTTCTCGTGCCACTCCGAGTATCTTTACGCTGCCTAGCTGGCCCGAGAACCATGTGCAAGAAAAGTGTGTAAAAGTGGGTCCCATGACTACTGAAGTACTGAAATTTTTAGGAATCCATCCCGTCGGACCCGAAAACAATCTGTGCGCTCTTTTCTACTGGGAAGAGGCGGACCGGCACGTGCCAGTGTGGGTCTCACCGATTGATGGGGCGCGCGTGCTGCAAGTCCTCGAGCGCCATTTCAACGCGCGGCCAAGTACCTACGAGCTGCTCATCGCCTTCGCGGACCAGCTCGATGGCATCGAGCACATCTGCGTCTCCGAGTACCGCAAAGGCGTTTTCATGGTTGATCTTGTGGACGGAACCGGCGAAGAGCATGATGCCCGTCTGTCCGATGCACTCGTCCTGGCAGACCACTATGGGCTACCCATCCATTTTGAAAAGGATGTGCTCGACGAGGTGGCCATCTACATTAGCGACGAGGACCTTAAAGAGTATTACGACCTAGAGCGCGAGGCGGAATCCCCGGAAACCTTTCCAGAGAAGCGCATGCGCGACTTTCAAGAGCGAGCTGCTCAGCAGAAAACGCAGGAAGATGATGGCTTCGAACAGATGATGCGTGATTCTGGCATATCGGAGGAGGACTTGCTCGGAGGAGAGGAAGGGGAGGACTAACTCCTTCACTGTGAGGAGCCTAGGTTCCGCGTGGTTCAATAGCGGACTTATGTTCTAAACCGACCTTTGATGGACAGAGCGGCGCCCTTACGGGCGCCGCTTTTCTCGTGCTGTCACTGAAATTTTTTAATGACACGCGTGTGACTAATGATGACAAAGTGAATCAAAAAGTCTAAAGTTCTACTAGAGGTTCACCGATGACGACCCTTGACGCCGTCGCTGACGTGTCCTTTAATAGAAAAATAGAACTCCCCTCAAGTATCACTGGAGTAATTACGTGAGCAGTAAGAATAATCGTACTGAGTCCAGCGCCCTGCCGCTCGACGAGATTGCCGCCAACACCTACGTTCAGGAATCTCTCTTCGATGTAGGGCCTGATGAGGAGCTGGGCTACCGCGTTCCCATCGCGTGTCAGGTAGCTGGAATCACCTATCGCCAGCTGGACTATTGGGCGCGCACCGACTTGGTTAAGCCCTCGATCCGTACTGCCCGCGGTTCCGGTTCCCAGCGCTTGTACTCCTTTAAAGACGTGCTGGTCCTGAAGATTGTCAAGCGCCTTCTGGATACCGGAATCTCCCTCCAGAACATCCGCCTCGCCGTGGAGTCTTTGCGCGACCGTGGTGTCAACGATCTTGCTGAGCTCACCTTGGTGTCGGACGGCACCACGGTCTACGAGTGCCGGTCTAACGACGAAGTTATCGACCTGCTGGCCGGCGGCCAAGGCGTGTTCGGCATCGCTGTGCCGGGTATTCTCAAGGAACTCTCTGGTACCATTACTTCCTTCCCAGCCGAGCGTGTTGTAGAGGAAGAAGACATCGACGTTGTCATTGGCCTCGACGAGCTAGCCGCTCGCCGCAAGCGCAAGACCTCCTAAAACGCCTACCACAGGAAGCCGCCGCCGCTCCTCCTCCTGCGCACTGCAGCTCACGTCAGTGCTGTTGAGGATGCGGCGGCTTTTCTTCTCTGCAGCCCTGCACCCACATGACGGTTTTACGTGCCCGCACACCGTCGCTTCAAGCAAGGCCGCGCATCCTCCAGGTGCGTACCCAAATTATTACGCCCCAGCGGCGCTCGCGATGCTTTCTTGTGCATTGGAAGGATTCGAGACAGTGGAATAATCGTCTGCGAGTTTTTCCAACTCTGTGTCCTTTTCGCCATCACCGATATGGACCACACTCAAACTAACGCCTTCACCGCGAGCGTTCTTGGCTGCCTCCGCAAAGCTTGCGTTATCCATATCCTGTTGGGTCCCAGTGGTAATCAGCACGACGCGAGTGTTTTCGCCACTACCAGCTGTTTGATCCGTGGCGTTATCGAGTGCCGCAACGACGGCGCTGCGTGTTTGTGGTACACCGCCGGTGCCGAACTGCCCCACGGCAAAGGCGACGTTCTCGGCGTCGCCGTAAGCAACATTTTGACGGAAGCCCACGATGGCTGTTGCGGAAATGGGGGAGGAATAGTTCCAGAGAGCCACTTGGCTTCCCTTCGCGCCGACCGCCGTTGCCGCCTCCGCCACGCCCTGAGTGACAGCATCGAAGTACGGAGCAAGGCTGTCGGATGTATCGAGCAGGAACAGCGTATTTGGCGCGACATCTTCAGGGGCCTTGTCTTCCGAGCTGGGCGCGGCCGAAGAAGGCTGCTCTGATTCCGAAGACGTGGCGGATTCCGGAGTCTTGGCCGCAGTGCTGGTGGGGGCTTCCTCAGTGGAAGTCTCAGCGGTTGTGTCCGCAGCCTCTGTTTCAGATTTTGAGGAATCTCCCTCTCGGAAAAGGAAGAAACCGCCGATGGCCAGCGCCAACACCGCCAGGACGGCCACGATGATGACCCACGGTGCAAATGCGTAGTTATTTTTTCCATCCGAGTGCCGAGCCATCTTTTTCCTTCCGCGCTGAGGTCTCGGGGCCGCGCAATGCGTCCCGATGGGTCACATCAATGGTCTCTCATTGTAGCGCTCAGCGCTGCTCTAATTTGGGAGACAAGCCGCGCGCGGAGTGGCTCGGAGGCGTCGGCAAGCGCGCGTTGGCGTCGCACGTACTCCGACTTTCCCTCGGGCGTTTCGATAGGAACGACACCAAAGCCCCATTCTCGACAATCGTAGGGAGAGGCCTCCATATCGAGCGTGCGTGCGGCGACGGCCAGACGGAAGGTGTCAAGAAACAACTCACCCGGCACCAGCGGCCCCAATTTCCACGCCCACTTATAGAGATCCATGCTCACATGGACGCACCCTGCTTGGTCGTTTTCCGGCTGGTCTTCGCGGTTCAGCACCGTGAGATTGAGCGGACGCGCGGGCTCCGTAAAGAAACGGAAGGCATCGTAATGGGTGCACTTGATGCGGTGCTTGTCGACGACCTCATTCGTCCCCTCCGCCCCTAACCGCAACGGCAGGTCATGGCGAGGAGCATCAGTGCGGTAGACCATGGCCCATTCATGCAGCCCAAAACAATCAAATTGGGTGGGGTTGCGTGTGGTCTTTTCCAGTAGGTCAAGGATGTAGCGCACGGTACCGCCGCGGCGCTCGAGGAAGGCCTCGGTGTCTACCGCAATTCCCTCAGCAGTGCGGTGGTAGTAGCGCCAGTCGCTGTGTGGAGCATCCCCTGCCAGGGTGATGCCTACCCCTGGGTGCCAACGCCGCAGATGCGAAGGGCGAACAGGGTAGTACTCGAAGAGAAAGTCGTAGACAGGGTGGTAGGAACCAGGGTGCCGAAAGCGCTTGAGGAACTCATCTGCTGATTCCTCATGCTTGCGCATTCGAGCTTGCCAGTCTGTGGTCTGCAGAATCATCGTTGACCTGCGTTGCCCCGTCGGGGGCGCGAGTTACGGTGGCGCTGGCCTTGGATGCCCGCCCGCTGACGCGATGTCTGCTTCTTAGATGGTTGCTGGTGTGGTGGGCCGAGCGGTTCGCCCTTTGGCTTGCGTGCACCGGTCATCTGGGCAAGCTCAGGACTGCTGGCAGGGTTGGCGCGGTCGCTGATGTCGAGGTCGGTGTGTTTGACCCCCGCTTTCGCGATGAGTTTAGCCACCTCGTCGCGCTGTTCATCAGTGACGAGCGTGACAACGGTGCCTGAATCTCCACCGCGCGCCGTGCGGCCGGAACGGTGCAGGTAGGCCTTGTGTTCCGCGGGCGGGTCAACGTGGACGACGAGGGAAACGTCCGCGATGTCGATTCCCCGCGCGGCGATGTCGGTGGCGACGAGCACAGGAACGCTGCCGTCGGCGAAGCCCTCTATAGCCTTTGTCCGTGAGCCCTGGCCCTTATCGCCGTGGAGGGGCAGCGCATTGATACCGACTCTGCGGAGTTTTTTGGCCTGCCTGTCGACGCCGTGCTTAGTGCGCATGAACATGATGGTCTTGCCTTTGCGTGCACCTAGGCGCAGGACGACGTCGTTGCGCGCCTCACGCGTGCCGATATATATCAGGTGGTGTTCCATCGTGTCCACGGCGGCCTCGACAGGCGCGGTGGAGTGAGTTACGGGCTCGTGCATGAACTGCTGGACCAGCTTGTTGACTTCACCGTCGAGGGTGGCGGAGAAGAGTAGGCGTTGGCCGTCTGGTGGGGTGAGCTTAAGTAGTTTGCGCACTTGGGGGAGAAACCCCATGTCCGCCATCTGGTCGGCCTCGTCGAGGGCAGTGATGGCGACGTGGTCGAAGAAGAGCTTGCCCTGGTCGATCAGATCCTGTGCTCGCCCCGGTGTGGCAACGAGCAGGTCGACCGGGCGCGCGAGTGAGCGAATGTGGTTGTTGATGTTGACGCCTCCGACTACCGCAAGCACACGCAGGCCGAGGGCAGCTGCTGGTTCTTCCAGGCGCTGCTGGATCTGGGTTGCCAACTCGCGTGTTGGTGCCAGAACGAGCCCACGTGGGTGCGCGGGGCGGGAAACACCAGATTTTGCCAGCCGGGACAACATAGGAAGACCGAACGTAAAGGTTTTCCCCGAACCGGTGGGGCCGCGGCCGAGGACGTCCTTGCCGGAGAGGGTGTCGGGGATCGCGGCTTCTTGGATAGGGAAGGGGGTCGTGATGCCCTGCTTATCTAGAACACGGACAACATCGCGGGGGAGGCCGAGATCGGCGAAAGTACTCATCGGATGGCAGTCTAATGCGCTGCACCGTCAGATCGAAAAGCTATGACGGGGAACGGGCCTCGCATCCTGGATTTTTCACAATATTGTGACGTGGTTCTCTGTTAGATTGATCGGCATGACGAACCCTTTCGCTAACCCGCAACAACCGCCCGGTGGATTTGGACAGAACCCACAGCAAGGCCACCCAGCGCACAACCAAGCAGCACCTGGATTTAACAATCAGAATCAAGGGCCTAACGCCAGCGGACCGGCAATGCCGCAGCCGCCGGAAAAGAAGTCGAGCTCGAAGAAGGTGCTGTGGATTGTACTGGCAGTAATCCTTGTACTCGCTATTATCGCAGCCGTCGCAATCTTTGCTGCGGTTTCCTTCTTCAAGGATGTCGCAGCTGACTTCGACGAAGCACCACGAGACGTCGCGGCTTCTGATGACACGTATTGGAATAGTACATACGACGCTGATGATGTCGACAGTATCCGAGCCTCCGAGGTATCTGCTCCGGTGCCCGAACCGCTTATTGGGCTTTCGGACGAGTGCTATGAGGACACGTCTTTCTTTGGGCAGTCGGACTATCTGGGCTTGGACGTGCAGTGGGTTCCGACGATCTCTTGTATTTATGGCCCGGACAGGGAGTTCGTGGCTCAGTACACAGAGAACGCGGATGCGATTCGCGATACAGAAAGCGTTGGGCTAAGCGATTCCGTTGAGGACTTTACTTCGGCCCGTGGCTCGCAGATTGCCGCCTTTGGGGAGGCAGAGGAGTACGTGATTGCGGAAGTTCTCGAGGATGGCGACGCGGTCATTGAGTACGTCATGGATGGTTATGACGACAACGGGGAGGAAGCTGATTTGAATGATCTAGCAACCTATCTTGTGGGTGCGGGCATCCTTGAGCTGACTCCGGGAGGCCCGCCGGTGGATGCCTAGCTTTTAGCGCCGCACCTCCCAGCCACCCGCCGGCTGCACAGCCCGCGAGCGCGCATTTGTCATCCGCAGGCGGTGTGGATAGCCGGGATAGCGGGCAGTAAAGTTCTCGGCCGCTCCTGCTTCAGGTCGATTGCTTTCGAGAACTGGCTTGAAGGTGTTTCGCTGCGGTGGGTCATCGCACGGTCGACTTGTTGTCACACACCACGGGTATCCCGTTAATCTTTCGGTTGGAGGGTCTCGTTCTTTAAGGGCTTAAACCCGGCCTTACTGTC
>NZ_KV811630.1:0-40686 GCF_001813175.1 Corynebacterium sp. HMSC069E04
CACACCCCCAACAAACAACAAATCCCCAGGTAGTGCACCGAAACGGTGCACTACCTGGGGACGTCGCCAAGCACTGCTGCCTAGTAGAGCTCTTCCTCCTGAGTGCGCTCGATGGTCGCCCCCAGCGCTTGCAGGTTCTCTACAAAATTGGGATAGCCGCGATCGATATGGAAGACATCGTGGACGGTAGTCGTCTCATCGGCACAGAGCGCAGAGAGCACGAGTCCAGCGCCCGCCCGGATGTCGGAGCTCCAAACGTGCGTCGAAGACAGTCGTTCCTGGCCGCGGATGACGACATGGTGGCCATCAACCTGAGCATCGGCACCGAGGCGCAACATCTCATCGACGAAACGGAAACGGGATTCAAACACATTCTCCGTGATGATGGAGGTCCCTTCCGCAACTGCGGACAGTCCGATAGCGATCGGCTGGAGATCCGTTGGAAAGCCCGGGTAAGGAAGAGTTTGGTAATCCACGGCAGTGGGACGCCTGTCCATACGTACGCGAAAGCCGTTGACATAGTCCTCAATATCGGCACCGGCTGACTTCAACTTCTCTAACGGCAGGTGAAGGTGCTTGGGCGCAATGCCGCCTACCGTAATATCGCCGCGCGTCATGACTGCGGCATAGGCCCAGGTACCCGCAACAATGCGGTCGCCGATGACCTCGTGCTCAGTCGGTTGCAGCTTGTCCACACCCCGAATCGTGATGGTAGACGTACCTTCACCGGTAATATCAGCACCCATTTCCTTAAGCATCAGGCACAGGTCGACGATCTCCGGTTCACGGGCGGCGTTGTGGAGCTGCGTTTCGCCGTCGGCAAGCACCGCAGCGGTAAGAATATTCTCTGTGGCGCCCACGGAGGGGAAGTCGAGCTTGATGCTTGCCCCGTGAAGGTGGTCAACCTCTGCCACCACGGCACCGTGCTCAATCCGTGTGCTCGCGCCCATCTTCTCCAGCCCGGACTGGTGCATGTCCAGAGGGCGGGAACCGATAGCATCGCCGCCCGGCAAGGCCACCTTGGCATAACCGCACCGCGCCGTCAGTGGACCTAACACACATACGGACGCACGAAACTGCCGCACGGCGTCGAAGTCTGCGTTGGAATGCAGTTGGGCCGGCGTGGTGATACGCACGGTGTGGCCATCAATCTCCACTGTGCAACCGAGGCCCTCGAGTACCTTGCGCATCAGTGGAACATCAAGAATTTCAGGACAGTTGGTTAGTGTGGTGGTGCCCTCCGCCAACAGTGCCGCAGCCATCAGCTTCAGCACACTGTTTTTGGCACCGTCCACCTTGACAGTGCCCTGCAGGCGCGCCCCACCGGAGACAATAAATTGGTCTTTCACACCCACCCAACTTACCTACAATCAGGGCAGCGCGCCGATACGACGGGCCGCATTAACCGCCTCATAACGGGTGTGGGCCCCCAGTTTGCGCATGACAGAGCGCAGATAAGACTTCACCGTTTCGGCTCCGATGCCCATTTCCTCTGCCGCCTCAACGTTGGTATGCCCCAACGCCACGCAAGAGAGAACATCCAGCTCGCGCGCAGACAGCTTGGTGGTCTGCTTCACGCGTACCGGAGAGACCATCTGATCACAGAGGGCTTCCAATTCCTTGCGAAGGTCTTCATCGTTGACGCGATTAGCCAGCATCCGCAGCTTGGAGTGCGTCGATCGCACCTGCTCCCATTCGGCACCGTTCATTACGTGACCGCGGGCGGCGCCGCCCTTGCCTCCATCGGCGCGACGCAGCGCGGAATTCACCGCCAAATCCTGCTCGAGGCAGCGGGCGGTCATGGTGACCTCCTCGATCACCTTGTCTCCCAGGCGGACCGGCGAATGAACACCAACATAAAGAACACCGCGGATCTCACGCTGCACAGTCACCGGTACCGCCACGATGGAATGCAGCCCTTCATCCTGGATGTAGCGGTCATTCTCGTGGCTGATCGTGGTGGCGCGTGTGTAATCGGATACACCAACCGCGCGGCGAGTGCTGACAACACGCCCGCCGACGCCCACATTCGCGTCAATCACCAAGTTCTGCAAGGCCGGGGTGCGCAGACCTACCCACTGGGTAATCTGCAGGCGATTATCCGGCAGCAAGGTCCCGTACATCGTGACGGGAATTCCCGTTGCGGTCTTCAGCGACGAGAGCGCTGCGCGTACGGCTTCGTCGTCATCCTTGAGTCGATGCGGCTCCATGAGACTCTCTCTTACTCGGGGGTAACCAGCAGGTGCACCCACATTCCCCGCCTGAAACGGGGGTAGGTGACCACTATTTGCGAAGTATAACCGGCCGACGGGGGTAATTCTAAATCGCACAGCGCCCTACTCCGTCACCCCAAATCCCACATGGCATGCCCGAATGCTCTGTTCAGAATTTATATACCACTTTGTCTAGTGGCGCCGTGTAAGGTGTATGCTGTACATCGGAAGTTACTTACAAGGAGTCCACATCGTGGCTGTATACGACAACATTCTAGAAACCATCGGCGGAACCCCGCTGGTCCGCCTCAACCGCTTGACCGAAGGCCTCGGCGCAGAGGTACTCGTGAAGGTCGAGTCCTTCAACCCCGCAAACTCCGTCAAGGATCGCATCGCCAAGGCGATTGTCGACACCGCCGTGGAATCCGGCGAGCTGAAGCCTGGCGGCACCATCGTTGAAGCCACTTCCGGCAACACCGGTATTGGCTTGGCACTCGTCGGCGCAGCTCAGGGTTACAAGGTCATCCTCACCATGCCGGAGACCATGTCCAATGAGCGAAAGGTGCTGCTGCGCGCTTATGGCGCTGAAATCGTATTAACCCCAGGCGCTGCCGGCATGAAGGGCGCGGTGGAAAAGGCCAACGAGATTATCGCCGAAACCCCTAACGCTATCCTGGCTTCTCAGTTCGCTAACGAGGCAAACCCGAAGATCCACGAGGCAACCACCGGTCCTGAGATCTGGGAGGACGCAGAGGGCAAGGTTGATGCTTTCGTGGCGGGCGTCGGTACCGGCGGCACCGTCACCGGCGTTGGCCGCTACCTGCGCTCCCAGAACCCGGATACCTACCTGGTAGCTGTAGAACCCTCCGACTCCCCCGTCCTGTCCGAGGGCCACGCAGGTCCTCACAAGATCCAGGGCATCGGCGCTAACTTCGTCCCAGAGGTTTTGGACCGTGAGATCCTCAACGAGGTTCTTACCGCAACCACCGAAGAGTCCGTGTCCACCGCCCGCAAGCTGGCTACCGAAGAAGGCCTGCTCGTTGGTATTTCCTCCGGCGCCAACGTCTCTGCAGCACTCAAGCTGGCCGCTCGTGACGAGTTTAAGGGCAAGACCATCGTCGTTGTCGCCCCGGACTTTGGTGAGCGCTACGTCTCCACCATTCTCTTCGAGGACATCCGCGAAGCTTAAGGAATAGTCAACATGGCTCTCCGCGGGACGTCGCCAAGCACGGCGCCGTGATGAGCCTCCGAATAAAAGCGCCCTCTGTGCTAGGGGGCGCTTTTTCTTTCTGGATAGGATGGTTCGCATGCACATCTTGAAGATGATTCGTGAAGACCTCGCCAACGCGCGCGAGCATGACCCGGCCGCGCGCGGCGACGTCGAGAATACCGTGGTCTATTCCGGCCTCCACGCTATTTGGGCGCACCGCATCGCCCACCGCATGTGGAAGCATGGTTGGCGCGGCCCCGCACGTATCCTGGCACAAGTAAACCGCTTCTTCACCGGTATTGAGATCCACCCTGGTGCCACCATCGGCCGCCGTTTCTTCATTGACCACGGCATGGGCATCGTTATTGGTGAAACCGCCGAAATCGGCGATGGCGTGATGCTCTACCACGGGGTCACGCTCGGCGGCCAGGTGCTCACGCAGACCAAGCGCCACCCAACGATCGGGGACAACGTGACCATCGGTGCCGGCGCCAAGGTACTAGGCCCCATCACCATCGGCGAAGGCTCCGCAGTAGGCGCTAACGCCGTGGTGACGAAGGATGTGCCCGCTAATCACACCGCTACGGGTATTCCGGCTAAGAACCGTCCTCGCAAGAAGAATGAGCGCATCAAGCTGGTGGACCCGGACTACTACATCTAAGGGCCCCAGAACCTGTCCTTAGAGGCTGCCCTCACGCTTAGTCAGACGCTGGTATTCAGGGTTCTTCTCAATAAACCGCGCTACGGCACTGCACGTTGGGATGACTTGGCGGCCTACCGTCGAGTCATCATCCAACGCCGCCTTAATGAGCGGCTTGGACAGGCCTTGGCCTTGAAAGGCCTCAGAGATTTCCGTGTGCGTGAACTCGCGCGTGGCTGCGGAGTCACTGTATTCGGCAAAACCCGCTTCCTCGCCATCGACGGTAATAACGAAGCGGGATTGATCGGTTTGGTGCGCAACAGAAGTAGTCATGCCGGCCATTAAACCAAAAAATGCACCAAAAAAGCCCCTCCAAAATGGAGGGGGCTATCTTGTGGCCAGAGCCAGGATCGAACTGGCGACCCCACACTTTTCAGGCGTGTGCTCTACCGACTGAGCTATCTGGCCAGAAGCCACTAGGACTTCGGCGACCCTGACGGGACTTGAACCCGCGACCTCCGCCGTGACAGGGCGGCGCGCTAACCAACTGCGCCACAGGGCCATTTTTAGTTTTCTCTTGTGCGCTGGGCACGAATAAGTACTCTACACACAGCTAGATAAGCACAGCAAATCAGCACGTCAGACTCAGTTTTACCGTGCACTAGACCTCGGTATACAGCCCACCCCACAGCACCTAGACCTATAAGCTTTCCCGCTCCACCGGCGGCATGCGCCAGCAGGATTAATCGCTGACGGAGACAAAACGACGCAAGCCCCGAGGCTTGTTTCTCTAACAATGCCTCGAGGCTTGAATATGGCGACCCTGACGGGACTTGAACCCGCGACCTCCGCCGTGACAGGGCGGCGCGCTAACCAACTGCGCCACAGGGCCATATATATTTACTTGTGTGCCAACACAAAGGTGTTGGTACCCCCAACGGGATTCGAACCCGTGCCGCCGCCGTGAAAGGGCGGTGTCCTAGGCCGCTAGACGATGGGGGCCCGTTGCCTTGAGGCAACTTTGTAAAAATATACTGTAGACATCCTTACTTAACCAAATCGCCCCGGCAGAAAGGTGAAAAACTATGACTGACCAGCGAGATACCTGTTCCTGCCATGAGCCGGGTGTACACGGCTACAACTCCAATGACGATCAAAAGGCGAAATACTTAGCGCGCCTCAAGCGCATCGAAGGGCAAACCCGCGGCATCCACCGCATGATCACAGAGGACCAATACTGCATTGACATCATCACGCAGATCTCGGCGGTAACCTCCGCGCTCGAGAATGTCTCCCTGGCGCTCCTGGAGGACCACATAGAGCACTGCGTGGCAGGAGCCGCTGCCGAGGACGGGGAAATAGCCTCAGAGAAGCTAGAGGAGGCTATGCGGGCCATTCGGAAGCTCGTCAAGAGCTAACAAACCCCAGCCGCATCCCTGCAAGCTCAACGCCCCTAAAACTACTCAAAGAGCCGCCCGAAGGCGGCTCTTTTTGTGGGCCCTGCGGGGCTCGAACCCGCGACCTGCGGATTAAAAGTCCGTAGCTCTACCAACTGAGCTAAAGGCCCAACGCCCAACCATCTTAGTAGGTCGCACTAAAGAAAACGAAATGGCCCTCACCTCCAGCGGAAAGGGCCACTACCTAGCAGAGATGCGCAATTAGCCGCGCATGTCACCCTTCTCCATGAAGTTCACCTGGAAGTCAAAAGCGGTCTTCAGATCGTGCGGGGTGTGCTGGAACTTATTCGCCTTGGCACGCTCGAAGTACTCCTCCAGCAGCGGACGGTAGTCCGGGTGCGCCACGGTGATAACCTTCTCCACGCGCTCCTTCGGAGCCAGGCCACGCAGGTCCGCAACACCATACTCGGTGATGATGACCATGGTGTCGTGCTCAGTGTGGTCGGTGTGAGACACGAAAGGCACGATGGCGGAAATAGCGCCGCCCTTTGCCACCGACGGGGACACGAAGGTGGAGATGTAGGCGTTACGGGTGAAGTCACCCGAGCCGCCGGTACCGTTCATGATGCGGGAGCCGGAGACGTTGGTGGAGTTGATATTGCCGTAGATGTCGCCCTCAATCATGCCGTTGGAGGAGATCAGGCCAACGCGGCGGATAACCTCCGGGTGGTTGGACACCTGCTGCGGGCGCAGGATGATGTGCTTGGCGTAGCGCTCAGCCTCAGCGTTCATCTTGTCCGCATACTCCGGGGACAGGGCGAAGGAGGTAGCAGAGGCGACGGTCATCTTGCCGGCGTCGATAAGATCCAGCATGCCGTCCTGGATAACCTCGGTGTAGGCCTGAATGTTTTCGAACTTGGAATCCAGCAGGCCGGCCATCACTGCGTTCGGGACGTTGCCCACACCGGACTGCATGATGAACTTGTCATACTCCAGGCGTCCGGCAGCAACCTCGCCCTCGAGGAACTCGATGAAGTTCGCAGCGATCTTCTCAGAGACCTCATCCGGGGCCTTGAACGGAGCATTGCGGTCCGGGGCGTTGGTCTTGACTACAGCCACGACCTTCTCTTCCGGGATCTCAATGTAGGTGGTACCAACGCGGTCAGCCGGCTTGGTAATCGGGATCGGCTGACGGTTCGGCAGCTTCTCAATGCGGTAGATATCGTGCATGCCCTCGAGGTTGAGGGACTGCCACTCATTGATCTCAATGATGATCTTGTCGGCGGCCTCGATGTACTCGAGGTTGTTACCTACTGCGGAGGAGGGAACGATATTTCCCTTCTCATCGATACGCACGGCCTCAATAATGGCTACCTGGAAGTCACCGTAGAAACCTTCCTCCACCTGCTGGCCAGAGTGTGAGAGGTGAACATCCTGGTAGAGGGCGGAGCCATCGTTGAAGCGGCCGCGCAATGCCGGATCAGAGTTGTATGGGGAGCGGAAGCGAATGGCGTTTGCCTCAGCCAGGACGCCATCGCAGTCCGGGGCGGTAGAGGCACCGGAGAAGACGTCGATCTTGAATTCCTCCCCCGCCTCGTGGGCCGCCTTTGCCTTTTCCGCGATAGCGGTCGGCAGGGCCTTGGGGTAGCCAGCACCGGTAAAGCCGGAGATTCCCACACGATCACCGTGGTTGACGAACTGTGCGGCCTCGTCAGCGCTCATCACGAGCTTCTCAAACGGCGCGTATGCAATTCTCTCAGACATTAGTCCTCCTTTTATGTGCAGAAACGACCTACATTACGGTCCTTTCCTATTAGTTACATGCACCACACTAGCGAATCAGTGGCGAATTTACCGCACTCTGCCCCAAACCGTGTGCACACCTCACTTTCCTCATCAGAATTTGCCACCCCAGGCTCTTTCCGCGCACAATTGGCGGCGTGACTCTTGCAATCGGAAAAATCCAGCTCAACTCCCCCGTTGTCCTCGCCCCCATGGCTGGCGTGACCAACGTGGCTTTTCGCGTGCTGTGCCGTGAGCAAGAGATTGAAAAGACCGGGACTGTCTCCGGGCTCTACGTGTGCGAAATGGTCACCGCTCGCGCCTTGGTCGAGCGCAACCCCAAGACCCTGCACATGACCACCTTCGCTCCCCAAGAACAGCCCCGCTCGCTGCAGCTGTACACCGTCGATCCGGAGTACACCTACAAGGCTGCCAAGATGATCGTGGATGAGAACTTGGCGGACCACATCGATATGAACTTTGGCTGCCCGGTCCCCAAGGTCACGCGCCGCGGCGGGGGTTCTGCCCTTCCTTATAAGCGCCGCCTGTTTGGCAACATCGTCTCCGCCGCAGTCAAGGCGACTGAGGGCACGGATATTCCAGTCACGGTGAAGATGCGCGTCGGCATTGATGAAGAGCACAAGACACACCTCGATGCCGGGCGTATCGCTGTGGCGGAAGGAGCCGCAGCAGTTGCTTTGCACGGGCGCACCGCCGCCCAGCGCTACTCCGGTCACGCCGACTGGGGCGAAATCGCCCGCTTGAAGGAGCACTTGGCAGACACAGGCATCCCAGTCTTGGGCAACGGCGATATCTTCAAGGCAACCGATGCGCACGACATGATGGAGCAAACTGGATGTGACGGCGTCGTGGTGGGCCGCGGCTGTTTGGGCCGCCCGTGGCTTTTTGCGGAACTCTCCGCCCACCTGCGGGGTGAACCAGTACCGGAAGAGCCCACGCTAGGCGAAGTCACGCGCATCATGCTCCGCCACGCAGAGCTTCTAGCCCAGCATGAGGGCGAGGCTCAAGCCAGCCGCGATATTCGCAAGCACATTGGCTGGTACCTGCGTGGTTTTCCCGTGGGCGGCCAGGTACGTGCGGGCCTTTCTCGCGTCAATTCCTTGGAGGATCTGCGCGAACTGCTGGCGCCGTGGGCCGACTCGCCTGCGCTTGCCGACGACGCCGATGGTGCCCGCGGCCGCCAGGGCTCACCCGCCAAGGTAGTCCTTCCCGAGGGTTGGCTCGATGATCCGGAGGATGCCACTGTGCCGGAAGGCGCGGAGATTATGCACTCCGGCGGCTAACCGCGATTATTCAAACTTGTTGTTCGACAGGCACTAGACCAATAGTTCAGCTAAAGTACGTGGCATGCGCGCTGCTTACCGTGAACAGTTGGATAATTTTTCTCATGATCTCATCATCATGAGCACGACCGTCCATAAGCTGATGGCCCTCGCCTCCCAGGCGTTAATCAAGGCCTCCCTGCAACCGGCTGAGGAGGCTGTGTCACTGCGCGATGAACTGGATGAGGTGCGCTCGCGGTGCGAAGACCGCGCGGTCTCCCTGCTAGCCTTGGAAAATCCGATGGCCAAGGATCTCCGCCAGGTCATCTCTTCCATCTATATTGTTGAAGACTTTTATCGCATGGGCCGCCTGTCCCAGCACATTGCAACGAGTGCCCGCCGCCGCCACCCCGAGCCAGTGGTACCAGCAGACATCATGGGCTACTTCGAGGAATATGCGCGCCTCGTTCTCGATATGTCCGCGGGGCTCAAGGACATCCTCATCACCCGCGATCCGGAGCTAGCCCTTCGGTTGACCGAAGATGATGATGCCGTCGATGACATCAACCATCACCTGCTGCGCATGCTGACCCAGCGGGAATGGAAAGGAACAGTGCGCCAGGCCGTGGAAACCTCGCAGCTATCGCGTTACTACGAGCGTTTCGCCGATCATTGTGCCGCCGCTGCCGGTCGCATTATTTATCTTGCAACGGGCCTGGACCCGGACCGCTATATGCGCAAGCGTGATCAGGAGCAACGCGAAGCCGAGCTAGAGGCCCGCATGGCAGAGCTGGAGCGCCAGTTCCATCACTAGATGAGGCTCATGCTCGAAATAGCTGCCGATCCACCGCTAGTAACACCTAGCTCATCCTGAAAACACAAAAGCCGGTGCCCACTCCTAGACCTTAAACAGTCGAGAGAGGGCGCCGGCTTTCGGCACTATGGCGCTATCGGTGTTTAGCCAAAGCGGCCGGAGATGTAATCCTCGGTGTCCTTCTTGGAGGGGTTCTCGAAGATCTTGGTGGTGTCATCAAACTCGACGAGGTGGCCCGGCTTTCCGGTGGCTTCTAGAGAGAAGAAACCGGTCTTATCGGACACACGGGCTGCCTGCTGCATGTTGTGGGTGACGATAACGATGGTGAAGTTTTCCTTCAGCTCGTGGATGAGGTCCTCAACAGCCAGGGTAGAAATCGGGTCAAGTGCCGAGCACGGCTCGTCCATGAGGAGGACCTCCGGTTCCACGGCAATCGCACGGGCGATGCACAGACGCTGCTGCTGTCCACCGGACAGGCCGCCGCCCGGCTTATCCAGGCGGTCCTTAACCTCATCCCAGAGGTTGGCGCCGCGCAGAGACTTTTCGGCAACTTCCTTCAGTTTCTTCTTGTTCTTCTCGCCGGAGAGCTTCAGGCCGGCAACAACGTTGTCCTCGATAGACATCGTGGGGAACGGGTTAGCCTTCTGGAAAACCATGCCGATGGTGTTGCGAACGGATACCGGGTCAACCTTGGCGCCGTAAATATCTTGGCCGTCCAAGAGGACCTCGCCCTTGACATAGGCGCCGGGGATGACCTCGTGCATACGGTTCAAGGTGCGCAGAACGGTGGACTTACCGCAGCCGGAAGGGCCGATAAAGGCGGTCACGGCCTTCGCCGGAATTTGCATGTTGACGTTCTGCACGGCGTGGAAGTCGCCGTAGTAAATGTTCACGTCATTGAGCTCAAGCTTAGACATTAGGAGTTTCTCCTCTTAAGAATGTATGGCGGAATCGAGTGTTACGGCGATCTATTTCTTGACCGAGAACTTCGCGGAGATGACACGGGCCGCGATGTTAAGGACAGCGATAAGGATAACCAGCGTCAGCGCTGCACCCCAGAGCTTATCCAGGACAGCCGGTTGTGCGCCGGCCTTGTACATATCCAGCATCATCAGCGGTAGCGAGGACTGCGAGCCCTTGAACGCGTCCCAGTTGATGATGGAGGAGGAACCAACAAGGACCAGCACCGGAGAAGACTCACCCATCACACGCGCAACCGCGAGCATGATACCGGTAACGATGCCGGACAGGGCGGTCGGCAGGACGATGCGAGCAATGGTCTTCCACTTCGGAACGCCCAGTGCATAGGAGGCCTCACGCAGGTCCATCGGGACAACACGGAGCATCTCTTCGGTGTTGCGAACCACGATCGGAATCATCAGCAGCACCAAGGAAAGCGCCACGGCGAAGCCGGAGCGGCCAAAGCCGAAGAGCGTGATCCACATAGCGAAGATAAACAGCGCGGCAACGATGGACGGCACACCGGACAGGATGTCCACCATGAAGGTGGTGGTACGGGCGAGCCAGCCGCCCTTGGAATACTCCACCAAGTAGATAGCGGTAAAGATACCGATCGGGATGGAGATGATGGAGGCTAGGACGGTTTGGACGAAGGTACCAACGATGGCGTGAGCAGCACCGCCGCCCGCAACGCTGTTCATGACACCGCGCTGGGACGTGGTCCACCAATCGGCGCTGAAGATGATGCCGCTGCCGCGGGCAAAGAGTTCCCACAGAACCCAAACCAGAGGGATCATGGCGATAATCATGGCCACCCATACCACGACGGTGGCAATGGTGTTGGTGGCCTTTCGGGAAGCCGAAATATCAAGGAAGGTAGCGCCTGCGGAGGCAGGCTTGGCGTTTGTAGTAGTAGTCATTGTGTCCTCCTCCCTACTTCTTCTTCACGATGGTGCGGGCAATGGCGTTGACCACGAAGGTCAGCAAGAACAGCATGAGGCCGGCGGCGATGTAGGCACCTGCGCGCATCTCATTACCGAACTCTGCGGATGCCAAGGCGATGGCCATGGCGAAGGTCGTACCGCCGTCGAAGAGCGAGAAGCGGAAGTCCACGAGCGGGGAGACAACCATGTACAGAGCCATGGTCTCACCCAGTGCACGTCCAAGACCGAGCATGGAGCCGGCGATGTAGCCGGACATACCGAAGGGGAGCACCGTCATGCGGATAACTTCCCAGCGGGTTGCGCCCAGTGCCAAGGCAGACTCAATCTGACCAGGAGGAGTTTGGACGAAGACCTCACGTGCCGTAGCGGCGATAATCGGAAGAATCATCACGGCCAGCACGATGCCACCGGTGAAGAGGTTACGGCCGGTAGCAAACGACGGCGAGTTATCAAAGACGGTGAAAAGGAAGAACCCACCAGCCCAGGACTCCAGCCACGAGTAGAAACCGGAGAGAGCTGGACCGAGGACCTGCCAGCCCCACAGACCATAAACAATGGACGGGACTGCAGCGAGCATGTCCACGAGGAAGCCCAGCGGCTTGACCAGACGTGCCGGCGCGTAGTTAGACAGGAAGATGGCAATCGCCAGTGCAACCGGCATAGCCAGCAGCAGGGCGAAGACGGAGATAAGAACCGTAGTGCCGAACATGGTCGGGATACCGAACTTCATCGCGGAAGTATCGCCAGTCTCCCAACGGCCACCGTAGGTGAAGAACCCCATGATGCCACCGTCGTTGACGCCCAGGGCTGGCACGGCACGCCACAGCAAGAAGCCCGCAATGGCAGCAATCATGACGGTGATCAACGTGGCCGAAGCAGAAGAAAGGAATTCGAAGACTCGGTCACCCGGGCGCTTAACTCCGCTGCTGGAGTTAGCCTTGGTAAGTTCTTCGGATCCGCCGGTAGAAGGCCGCTCAGCAGCGGAGACGGAAAGCTCCGTCTGCTCGGGCGCCGTGGTGAGATTATTGTCTGCCATGAGACGTTCTAATCCTTTTCAGCGTTAAGAATGGAGTTTGTCGTTACATACCTGCGCCCCCAAAGCGCGATTCGAGTGCGGCAGTGGGGGCGAAGAGTATTTAGCTTTGTTGAGCTCTAGCGCTTACTGCAGAGCGTCAACAGCAGCCTTCAGCTTGTCCAGGTGTGCACCCTCAACCGGGATGAAGCCCTGAGAAGCAAGCTGGTCATCTTGGTGATCCAGGACGGTGGTGAAGAAGGCCTTAACCAGAGCGGAGGTCTCCTCATCGTAACCAGCGGAGCAAACAATGTTGTAGGTGGTCAGGATGAGCGGGTATGCGCCCTCGTCGTCAGACGCGAACAGAGCGTCGGAGTCAACAACCATGTTGTGCTCGGACTCGGTCTCCTTGAACTCCAGGTTCTCCAGAGCAACGTTGACGGACTCGGTGTTCAGCTCAACCGGGCCGTGGCCGAAGTCGATCTTTGCCTTCTGAACGCCGTCTGCTTCCTTCTGGTCAGCGAAACCGGACTCAACGTAGGTGATAGCACCCTTGATGTTGGCAACCTGGTCAGCAACACCAGCGGAGCCGTTGGCGCCCTCACCAACTGCATCCGGGAACTGCTTGCCCTCGGTGTCCCAGTCGCCGGTAGCGGCCTTCAGGAACTTCTGGAAATTGGCGGAGGTACCGGACTCATCAGAGCGGAAGATGACGGTGATGTCCTCGTCCGGCAGGTCGGTGCCTTCGTTGTCAGCGGCGATTGCCTCATCGTTCCACTTGGTGATGTCACCCTTGAAGATCTTGGCCAGGGTCTCGGTGGAGAGGTTGATCTCGGTACCCTCGAGGTTGTAAGCGATAGCTACCGGACCGATGGTGGTCGGCAGGTGCCATGCCTCGTTGCCGCCACAGCGCTCAGCAGCAGCCTCAACCTCACCGTCATCCTCCTTCAGAGCGGAGTCGGAACCAGCGAAGTCGGCCTGGCCGTTGGTGAAAGCCTCAACGCCAGCGCCGGAGCCGGAAGCGTTGTAGGACAGGGAAGCGTTCGGATGATCCTCAGAGAATGCGGTCTGGAAGTAAGACATTGCATTCTGCTGGGAGGACGCGCCGTCACCGACGAGCTCGCCGGAGACGTCAGAGCCCTCGGAGCCGCCTTCAGCGGAGCCGGAGTCGTTGGACTCGGAGCAAGCGACGAGAGCGGTGGAGGTGGCGGCGACGATGCCGAAGATAGCGGCAGTGCGCTTGAAGTTGCGGATCACGGGAAACCTTTCCGGTGCGGATACAAGAGAATGATTGTCCGAGTAAATCGCCCTCCGCCGTCCTCTTAAGGCGGGCACGATTAACTCACGGGAAGTAAAGCTATATCTGGTGGGTTAACCCCACAGGGATCAAGAGATGAACAATCGGTGAACTTGTACCAAAAAGCGGTGAGGCTAGTCACTTTTCGCCCAGACGCAGTGTTCCTCTGCAATCGAGAAGCCCAAACGCTCATAGGCCTTTACTGCAGGTTCGTTGTCCGCCTCGACATATAAAATGACCTTGTCCGCGCCTTTAGCCACCATGCGCTGCAGTCCCGCAGTGAGCAGTGGCCCACCGAGCCCACGCCCGCGGTAGTCCTCACCCAGCCCCACAACATAGACCTCACCAAAGGCTGGGGTGCCCTCGGCATGCCATTTCAGCCAGTGGAAACCGGCCAATGCTGGGGCACTGTGCGCACCACCGTGCGAATCCCACAGGAATAGCACGTCGGCAGGATCAAACCATTCGGCTTCCATCCCGCGATGTAGGCGCTCCAGGTCCCAGCCCCCTTGCTCCGGATGCCAGGAAAAAGCCTCGTTGTTGGTGCGAACCCATTCCGCCTCGACATGTTCACGTCCGAAGCGCTCCACCGACTCGGTGTACGTGTGAATCTCTAGGCCGTCGACCGCTGCGGACGCTTCCTCCGCTGCGCGTAGGTCCTGGCCCTCAATAGCCATGACGAGCAGGCGCCTGACGACGTCCATCTCATTACGTTTCGCCAGCGCCTGGGCGGCCGGGAGGTTGCCATGCGCCCAGATCTGGGGGGATGCCGGGAGGGCGTCGACAAGCGCCTGCCCTACCCCTCGCCCACGGTGTTCCACACCGACAAAGAGCTCCACTGTCTGCCCGTCGAGGGCAGCCACACCGAGCACCTCGTCGCCCTCGATAGAGAGCAGATGGCGGTGGCCCAGGCGGTCATCCCGCAGCCCGATAAGAAACTGTTCTGAGAAAGGCGCAACACCATCGTGTGTTTCGGCCGCTGCAGCAAGTTCCTCCACGCGCTGCGCGAGATCTAGATTCTGCGGCACAGTATTAGTCTCTATATTCATGCTTCCCACCCTACGTGCGGTAGTAATAGAGGGGTGACCGTCATCTACCTCAGCCGCAACCTCGTACGTCTTGCCGCCGTCGCGGGAGTGGTCCTGACCGCATGGCTGGCGGATTCAGCAGTGGCGATGCATGCGGAACACACCGTGGCCCAGCAGGCGAAGGCCAGCTCCCAGCTGGAAAACACACCGAACGTGTATATCGGCGGCGTCCCCTTCACCCTGGGCGCGCTCACCAAGGAGATCCCCTACTTGGAGGTTAAATCTTCTGACGTGGAGGTTCCCAAGCTCGGGATGGTCAATGCCTCGACTACTCTGCGCGACATCACGATCCGCCCCGAACAGCTCTTCAGCGGCGAGCTGGAAGGCTCACCGGTGTCGACTTACACGCGCAGCATCAGCCTCGACGGTGTGGCCTTAGGCCGCATGCTGGGCATTACCGATCTGTCCATTGCCAATCCCGATGACATGTCTCCCACCGGCGGCCCCTCGGCCGAAGCTGAGCTCACCGGCACGCTACCAGGAGACAACACCAAGTCCACCGCGACGGTAACGCTGCGCCTCGTGGGCCCGGAATTTCGTATGAGCGTCTACGGAACCGATGATGAACGCCTCAAGAAGGCTTTCGGTTTGGTCTTGGATACCCGCCAGCTCCCCCTGCCTTCACAGGCCACATCCGTAAAACTGCACGGCGGCTCCATCACCTTCGAGGTGCAGCGCCGCAACATCACGTTGAAGACCGCGCAGCTCTCACCGCTGGAGATCGACGGCTCAGAAGAAAAGGCCGTCGAGGATGCAGCGCAGAAGGCACAAGACACGGCCAACCAAGTGGGTAGCGCACCAACGACTCCGCCGAGCTGGCGCCAGAACTAGTTGATTCGAATGAGGTCCCGCAGGATCCTGCGGATGCTGCGGTGCGTGGGCGGGGTCGGGTCGATGGGAGCGAATACCTCCAATGCGTCCGCTTCCGATTCCAGGTGCACTTCTGTGAAAGTGCCCTCCGACTCCCCATCCGCCTGAAAACGGTGCGGTTTCGGGCACACCAGATCCACCTCGACGGCATCCTCGAAGTGCAGCGTACGGGCATCCGTAACTTTATTCAGCCAGTGGCGGTGGTCCACGCCGAAGAGGTGGAGCACACCGACGAGACCATCAATACCGCCAAGGTCTGACACCCCGAATAGGCCAAGTCCTTGGTCGAAGGAGTTGCGCGGATTGGTCACCACGGGCAGTGGGCCGAGGAAAGTCCACGGGTTGGTGTTGGAGGTGAACATGACGGGTACGTCATCAGCCGCGAAGGTTTCTCCCGAACTCGAGCGCGCACGCACGCTAATGCGCGGTGGGCGGATGCGGGCGCGCTGATAAGCCTGAAAGGCCACGGCCAAATAGCGCAACGGGGTAGCTGCAAAGCCCAACTCCCGAGCACGGTCCACGCGAGCCAGCACGTCGGCGTCTAACCCGAAACCGGCATTGACCGCGAACCATCTGTCATTCCACACACCTAAGGAGACGGTGCGACGCGTATTGCGCTCCAGCATCCGAGCCAACACGTGCGCTGCCTCGACCGGGGTATTAGGGAAACCAAGGGCGCGAACGAAGACATTGGCGGAACCAGTGGGGATCACTGCGAGTGCTGGAATCTCCTGGGGGCTGGGGCGCTCTGTGGAATCTGCAGGACCCAGCAGCCCGTTTACAACCTCATTCACCGTGCCATCGCCACCGAAGACCAAGATGACATCGAAGTCTTCCCGCGTCATGCCGCGCACCATATCCTGCGCGTGCCCCGGGTAGTGCGTGAAGCGGGCCAGCAGCTGCAGCCCCTCCACGTCCCGAATAACGGGCAGAACCTCACGGAAAAGGGCCGAATTCTGACTCGTGGAGTTCGGGTTTGAGATCAGCAAAACGCGCATGACTCCCAAGACTACTGGAGCCTAGTGGTTACCGTGATGCCACCACGACTACGCTGGGGCAGCATGAGCGAACAGACTAATAATGAAAACCAGACGGAAAATACCCACCCGGAGAACACCAAGATCGACGGCAACGCAGCCGTTAACCAAGCTGCTGAAGCGTGGAAGGATGCTGCCTCCCGCAACATTCCTACCGTTGATGTGGCTGATAATCCCCTGCCGGATGAGACGGCGAACCTACGCCAAGGCCCGTCACTGCACGATGGCCTCTTGGGGCTTCTCCCCCTCGTCGGTGTCTGGCAGGGCGAAGGCCAGGCTCACAGCACCGACGGCGAACAGTACGCCTTTGGCCAGCAGCTCATCATCGCCCACGACGGTGAGAACTACCTGACCTACACCTCCCGCACCTGGAAGATCGATTCCGAGGGCAAACCGGTGGGCCCAGATGTCCGCGAGTCCGGATTCTGGCGCATCTCCCTCAAGGACGAGATTGAGATGACCTACACCTCCTCCAATGGCATCAACGAGATCTTCTACGGCTCGCTGTTCAACGAGCGCGCCTGGCAGCTGGAATCTGCGTCCACCATGGTCACGGAAACTGGGCCTACCAACCTCGGCCCCGGCAAGCGTATGTATGGCCTCATGCCGAACAACAACCTGGGCTGGGTAGATGAGCGGCTTGTCGACGGCGAAATGCGCCCCTTCATGTCCGCCGAGCTCACCCGCGTGGCAGGCTAATCAGCAGGCGAGCTAGCTGAGCTAGCTAACGCTAGCTCGCAGTACGAGGGAGTCTAGCGCGCCAGGGCGGCGTCGATCAGCGCGCGTATTTCCTCCGCGTTCGCCGGCGCCTTGAGCTTCTTGCCATCGAGGCGCGTCACGCGCACCGCCGTGCGCACTGAAGACACAAGCCACACCGAGTCGGCTTCCTCGAGGTAGCGCAGGTCAAGCTCCTTCGCCTTGCAGCGATAGCCCTGATCGGAGGCGTATTCGAAGAGCGCCGCTTGCGTTGTGCCGGGCAAAATACCCTTACCCGCAGGCGTGCGCAGCTTCGCCCCCTTGACCGCCACCACGGTAGAGGTGGCGCCTTCCAGCACCAGTCCCGTATCGGGATCAGTAAAGATCACATCATCAAACCCACGCTCGCGTGCCAGGCGCAGCGTAGCCATTGTGGCCGCATAATTCAGCGTTTTCGCAGGTAGATCCTCCGCTACTTGCCACAGGCGCGGGGTGCTCATCACCTTGACGCCGGTAGCGCGCTGTGCCACAACCGCGTCTGAAACCTCCTGAACCACCACCCAGGCCGTGGGCACACCGGTGGAGGCGCGGCCCCGGGTATAAGTCCACGTGCACTTGGCTTCTAGCGACGAGCCCTCCTCTCCATCCGCGCCGGCGGGGCCATAGAAGTCTGCGATGGCCAGCTCAGTGGCTTCTTGCCACTTGTGCATCGGCGGCTCCGGCAGATCGAGCGCGCGGGCGGAATGCCGGAAGCGCTCCGCGTGGCGGTGAAAATTAGCGGCCTTGCCATTACGGACGAGGAGGGACTCGAAGATCCCGTCGCCGCGCGTCACCGCGGCATCATCCCAATAGACCAACGGAAGGTTCGGCATATGACGCCGCACCGACCCTCCAAACGGTTCCACAACGTAGATGACCGGCTCTTTCCTGCGCTGAAGGCTCATAGACCCGATTATGCCCTACCATCGGAGGGCGTGAGTTACTCTTCGCCACTTCTTTCCCGGCCCGGAGCCACTGAGTTCCAGGGCAGCACGCTTGTCGATGTCTCCGGGGTCCCCTGGCACTATGGAAACCCCCTTGTGGAGCAGCGCGCGGTAGAGACAGGTTCCGCCATCATCGACCGCTCCCATCGCCGCGTCATCGCGGTGTCTGGCCCCGATGCCCGTGCCTTCCTGCATAACCTGCTGAGCCAGAAGCTCGACGATGTAGACAGCGGCTTTTCCGCAGGCGCTCTTGACCTCAACATTCAGGGCCACGTCCTACACCACATGGATCTGTCCTTCGACGGGGACACCTTTTACCTCGACGTGCCCACAGCACAGTTCGAGTCTTTGCGAGATTTCCTTACCGCCATGGTGTTCTGGTCCCAGGTCACCGTGGAGGAAGCAGACGCGGCGGTCATCACGGTTCTGGGGCAGTCGCTGCAGCAGCCCTCGGCGGCCTTGGTCGAGCGTTCTGTGCAGTGGCCGGGCTGTCCACGCCAGGATTTCCTCGTGCCGCGCCAGCGGCTCGATGCTGCCGTAACAGAGCTGGAGAAGCAGGGCGGAAGCTTAGCGGGTCTCATGGCGTATACCGCAGAGCGAGTGCGCGCACGTGAGCCCGAACTGGCCGCTGACCTCGATGAGAAAACCATCGCCCATGAGGTTCCACAATGGATCCGGCGCAACGACGATGTGCCCGCATTCGTTCATCTAGAAAAAGGTTGCTACCGCGGACAGGAGACAGTAGCGCGCGTAGAGAACCTCGGCCGCTCTCCCCGTTTGCTGGTGATGCTTTACCTCGACGGGTCCGCTCCAGAGCGCCCCGATAGCGGCGCCGACATTACGCTCGGGGGGCGGCGCGTTGGCCGGCTCGGCACCGTGGTGGAGGACTGCGATTATGGCCCCATCGCACTTGGTCTGATTAAGCGCAGCGCTCTCAACAACGGGGATCTGAACATTGGCTCTGTGGCAGCTTCGGTTGAACCAGAGTCCATCCCCACCGATGAGGGCCCCAAGGCCGGGCGCGCCGCTGTGGACCGCCTGCGCGGAAAGTAGTGGCGAATTACACATTCGCCTCTTCTCCGCGGGCTAGAGCCCTTTTCGACGCGACGCTGGGGGGTAGTTCGGAATTTTTTCGTCACACAGGCTATGGTGTCTTACAGGAACATACACATATCTGACTAAGACGATGGGGCGGCCAAGAATCCCTGGACCGCCCTACACACCTCAAGGGGGTCATGCACATGGGACGCGGACGCGCAAAGGCAAAGCAGACCAAAGTTGCACGCCAGCTGAAGTACAATTCGCCCGAGATGGATCTGGATTCGCTCCAGCGTGAACTCGCCTCACAGAACTCCAAGCGCTCCCGCGATGAGGACGAGGACCCGTACTCGGAGTACGCGGATTACGAGGACTATGCGGATCGCTGGAACTCGGACGAGTGGGATGAGGATGATTCCGACGCGCGCTAAGCGCGTGGATCACTTCCCCGCCGTGCACAGCACGTAAGCGAAGGGCCGGCAAGGCTTCCCCTCAATAAGAGGAGGAAACTGCCGGCCCTGTTCCTTTCCCAGGTTCCTTTCCTAGGACCTAGAACCCTGGGTGCTCGCCCGTCATCAGAACGCGCGGCTCGCCTTCTTCGGCAACGCGGACGGTGCCCAGCTCCCATGCTTCAACGTGGCGGGCAGTCATCATGGCCAGTGCGCGCTCGCGATCCTCCGGCGCAACGACGGCGATCATGCCGACGCCCATGTTGAAGGTCTTCTCCATCTCTTCGAGCGCCACCTTGCCCACCGAGGAAATGGTCTTGAAGATCTGGCCCGGAGTCCACGTCGAGCGGCTCACCTCAGCGGTCAGGCCCTCCGGGATGACGCGCTCCAGGTTGCCAGCGAGGCCACCGCCGGTGACGTGGCAGAAGGTGGACACCGCGCACTCAGAGACCAGGGCCAGGCAGTCCTTGGCGTAGATACGGGTAGGCTCCAGTAGTTCCTCACCGAGAGTACGGCCCAGGTCTTCCATATAGCCGTCAAGCGGCAAACCGGCCTGCTCCAGGAGGACGTAGCGCGCCAAGGAGTAGCCGTTGGAGTGCAAACCAGAGGACTTCATAGCGATCAGGACGTCGCCGTCACGTACCTTGTCTGGGCCGAGGAGCTCATCGGCCTCCACCACGCCAACGGCGGTGGCGGAGACGTCGTATTCATCCTTGCCCATGACGCCTGGGTGCTCCGCGGTCTCACCGCCGAGGAGGGCAGCACCAGCCTGGACGCAGCCCTCAGCAATGCCCTTCACAATCTCCGCTACCTTTTCCGGAACAACCTCGCCCACCGCGATGTAGTCCTGCAGGAAAAGCGGCTCGGCTCCGCACACGACGAGGTCATCCACGCACATGGCGACGAGGTCGATGCCGATGGTGTCGTGCTTATCCATGGCCTGGGCCACGGCCAGCTTGGTACCCACGCCATCAGAGCCAGCTGCGAGGACCGGCTCCTTGTAGTCCCCCAGCTTGAACAGGCCGGCGAATCCGCCGAGCCCACCCATCACCTCGGGGCGGGTGGCACGCTTGGCGTGGGGGGTAATTAGCTCTACTGCGCGGTCGCCTTCCTCAATGTTGACGCCGGCGGCAGCATACGTGTTCTCGCTCATGAATGACTTAGTCCTTATTCCTTAGTTTGTCGTCGAGCCCTGCAGGGTGCGCACGGCCTCAGCATTCGGGTTTCCGGCGGGCAGTCCGAGTGGGTACTTCCCATCGAAGCATGCGCAGCACAGTTCGTTGCGTGGCTGTTGGGTAGCCGCCACCATCTCATCGGTGGAGACGAAGCCCAGCGAATCCGCACCGATCGCGGTGCAGATGGTCTGTGCTACTTCTTCCGGATCATCGGAGGGGTTGGCATTGGCAATAAGCTCGCCTGGCGAGGCAAAGTCGATGCCGTAGAAGCATGGCCACTTCACCGGCGGGGAGGCAATGCGCACGTGGACTTCGGCAGCGCCGGCTTCCCGTAGCATCCGGATTAGTGCGCGCTGCGTGTTACCACGCACGATCGAATCATCCACCACCACGATGGACTTGCCTTCGATGACCTCCCGCAGCGGATTGAGCTTGAGGCGAATGCCCATCTGTCGCTGGGACTGTGTGGGCTGGATGAAGGTGCGCCCCACATAGGAGTTCTTCACCAAGCCATGTGCAAAGGTCAGCCCGGATTCGCGGGCATATCCCACGGCGGCCGGGTTGCCGGACTCAGGAACGGGGATCACCATGTCCGCATCGGGTGCTGGGTACTGGCGCGCTAGACGACGCCCAATTTCCACGCGCGTAGCGTTGACCGAACGGCCCTTGATATTGGTATCCGGCCGCGCCAGGTAGACATATTCGAAGACGCAGCCGTGGCGCTTAGTTTCTGCAAAGCGCTCGGAGCGAATGCCCGTCTCATCGATAGCAACGAGTTCGCCCGGTTCGATCTCCCGAATAAATTGCGCGCCGACGATATCGAGCGCACAGGTCTCACTGGCTACCACCCAGCCCGTGTTGAGCCGACCGAGGGCAAGCGGGCGCACGCCATGCGGGTCGCGGGCGGCGTAGAGGGTGTGCCCGTCCGTAAAGGTCAGGCAGTACGCTCCTTTCACGGTGGGCAAGAGCTGCAAAGCGGAATCGAACACGCTACTGTCTTCGCTCACGCCATCAGCCAACAAGATAGACAGACACATGGAGTCCGAAACGGACTCTTCCTGCGGTTTGATGAGCCCGCGTTCCACAGCCTTGGTGCGCAGCTCCTGGTAGTTCACCAAGTTTCCGTTGTGACCAAGCGCGATGTCGACGCCGCTGGGCGACGTCCCAAACATCGGCTGTACATTCGACCATTCCTTGCCACCCGCAGTGGAATAACGCGTGTGGCCGACGGCCACGTTTCCGTGCAGTGAGGTGAGGATGGATTCATCGAAGACATTGGAGACTAGGCCCATGTCTTTGAAGACAACAATGCGGTCATCATCCCCGACCGCGATGCCGGCGGCCTCTTGACCGCGGTGCTGGAGGGCGAAAAGTCCGAAGTAGGTTAACTTGGAAACCTCTTCTCCTGGTGCCCAAACACCAAAGACTCCGCATTCTTCGCGGGGCTCCGGATCCAGGCTGGGATCCGTAGACAGGGGCTTAGTCATGCTCTGGACGTGTTCAGCTACCACGGCGCTAATCCTAGCCGTTCCGGCCAGTGAAAACTAACGGAATCACGGGCAGGCAGCCAGCGATCTCGTGAGAACGGGAGCCGGAGGCGTCCACGCGGCCGTCGTGAAGCGCCTGCTCCCAGTCCAGGACGCCCGTGGCCAGCTGCAACCACGTCTGGGGATCCGTCTCCACCACATTCGGAGGAGTACCCCGGGTGTGCCGAGGCCCGGCGATACACTGCACTGCCACGAATGGGGGGACCCGCAGTTCCACGGAGTGACCCGGCGCGTCCGCCTCCAACAGGCGAGCTGTGGTCCGAGTGGCTTTCGCAAGGGCCGGGCGACCTGGTTTTTCCACCCCTTCAGGGTCACGGATCCACTCCTCCACCGCTTCGACAGCAGCGCGGGTGGTGGCGGCATCAACAGCCTTTTTCATACGGTCAGCACGCTCCCTGATACTTTGTTATCCATGTCACCAACCATGCCACCAAGCTCCTCGGAAGAAAAGAAGCCTGTCCCAACCGGCAAGTCTCCCTCCATCACGCTGCGGTTTATGGCCGCCCCGACAGATCTCACTATCGCCGGCGCCCAAGGCATCGGCGGCGGCCGCGTTCTGGAGTGGATCGATAAGGCCGCCTATGCGTGCGCGGTCCAGTGGTCGGGCACCTACTGCGTGACAGCCTACGTGGGCCATATTCACTTCACTCGCCCAATCCCTTCGGGCCACTTGGTGGAGGTGCGCTCACGAATCGCGATGACTGGGCGATCCTCCATGCACATCGTCAACGAGGTGCTCTCCGCTGACCCTCGCGATGGCATTTTTACCCGCGCCTGCGACTGCCTCGTCATCTTCGTGGCCAAAGATACCGAGACCGGAAAGTCGGTGGCTGTTCCGCCGCTGATTCCGGACACCACTGAGCACCAGCGTGTGTGGGAGGCTGCAGAATCCCGCATCGAGCTGCGCCAGGCCATCGAAGCGGAAATGGAAAAGCAGACTTATGATGGCCCTTCCGATGCACCCCGAATGGTCAACCGCTTTTTGGCTAAGCCCACCGATGTCAATTGGGGCGGCAACGTCCACGGCGGAACGGCCATGGAATGGATTGATGAGGCCGGCGCTGCCTGCACCATGGAGTGGTCGGGTGAGCACACCGTCGCGGTCTATGCCGGCGGCATCCGCTTCTACCGGCCCATTCACATTGGAGACCTCATCGAAGTGGATGCCCGCATGATGCGCACGGATACCCGATCGATGCAGATGTCGGTCCACGTGCGCTCAGGCAACCCGCGCGGTGGCCGCGAGAAACTGGAAACCGCCATCCACGCCACCGTCTCCTACATGGCGATGGACGCCGACTGGCAGCCGCTAGCTGCCCGCCAGTTCACTCCACGCACCGAAGAGGATAAGCGCTTGTGGGAGCACGCCGGCATTCTTCGTGGCCTGCGCGGCAAGTACTCCCCGAAGCCGCTGGTGGTGGCACCACAGCACCAGCACGTAGATTAGCCCGAGGCTCCCCCACCACCCCACAGCTGCTTGGCGCTAGTGCCGAGGGGCTAGTCCACTGGCTCAACCCGGCACGCCACGTGGAGGGAGCTTGGGTCCTTGGCCTTACGCAACGCAACGGTGCGGGCTCCGATCTCACTGTTTGTGGCGACGCTCGGAGCCACAAACACTCCCGTGCTCGCTGGAAGAATGACGGGCTTGTAGAAATCCGCGCTGATGCGAACAGCACCCGGAAGGGTGCCGTCGAGCACCGACAGCATACGGGCGTGCGTGTACATGCCATGCGCGATGGGCGCGGGGAAGCCGAAGAGCTTGGCTCCCACGGCGGAAACGTGAATAGGGTTCTTATCGCCAGATGCCGCCGCATAGACGCGAGTGCTCTCGGCACTAAAGCGCAGCGTTGCCGTGGGGGTTCCCACCTCATCGCCGGGGAAGTCGAGGAAACGCTCGGCCTCCGGGCGCGTTTTCACTTGCCGCGGGGTGTCCTTGGTGAATTTCGCGCCTTGGCCTAGAAAGACCGATGTCTGGCGCCAGATCTCCTCCCCCTCCACGCTGTAGGTGGTCACCATATCAATGACCAGCCCCTTGCGGTGCGGTCGCAAGTTTTCCGCATGCACGGTGATGTCGCAGCTCTCGTCGACGCGCAGCGGGCGGATCTGTTCAATGCGGTTGGACAGGTGCACCACGCCCACAGCGGGGAAAGGAAAGTCCTGGGCGGCCATCACCTTGATGGCGAGGGGGAAGGCCAGCGCGTAGAGATAAGTAGCGGGCAGCTCATTGCCCAGACGCAGGCCCGTGGCTTGGCAGTAGCGCGCGAGGTGCTCGGTGTCTACGCGCACTCCCGCGACCCGGTAAGCAGTCTGTGGGTCGTCGACCTTGCGCTTGCCTGCCCCCAGCCCGGGGATGGGCACCGCACCTACCATCAGGCTGCGGTAGAGCGCAGGAAGATCTGGAATCTCGTTGAGTGTGGTGACGTTCATTTAGGCTCCCATGAGGTTCTGGCCGCAGACGCGGACGGTGTTGCCGCTTACCGCCGCGGAGGCCGGCGAGGCGAAGAAAGCGACGGTCTCGGCGACGTCAACAGGCAAGCCGCCCTGCTGCAGTGAGTTCAAACGGCGGCCGATCTCGCGCGGGCCGGTCGGCATCGCGGCGGTCATGGCGGTCTCAATGAAGCCCGGCGCCACGGCATTGATGGTGGAACCATTCTCGGCGAGGACGGGACGCAGGGCGTCGACCAGCCCGATAATGCCGGCCTTGGTGGTGGCGTAGTTCGTTTGGCCGCGGTTACCGGAGATGCCGGCCATGGAGGACACACCGACCACGGCCGCACCCGGCGCGAGGGAGCCAGATTCCAGAAGGTTTTCGGTGATACGCACCGGCGCCAGAAGGTTAACGGCCAGGACAGCATCCCACTGGCCTTCATTCATATTGGCCATAAGCTTGTCACGGGTAATGCCGGCGTTGTGAACGATGACGTCAATAGCTCGGCCATGGCGCTCCTGGGCGTGCTGGGCAATCTTGTCCGCGGCCTGAGGGTCAGTGACGTCGAGAGGCAGCGCGGTGCCTTTGACCTTGTTCGCGGTCTTTGCCAGGTGCTCGCTGGCCTGTGGGACGTCGATACAGATAACGCTGGCACCGTCGCGCGCCAGCACTTCCGCGATGGTGGCGCCGATACCGCGGGCGGCACCGGTCACCACTGCAAGCCGCCCATCGAGTGGCTGCTCCCAGTTCTGTGTCCCACTGCTATGTCTGCTATGTCCGGAAGGCACCTGTCCCTGGGCGCTGACGCGCACAACCTGCCCATCCACGAAAGCCGACTTTCCGGAAAGGAAGAAGCGGACCGTGGACTCCACCTCTGAGGTGGCCGCGGGGTCTACCCACACCAGGTTCACAGTGCCGCCCTTGCGCATCTCCTTAGCCAAAGAACGGGTAAAGCCTTCGAGGGCGCGTGCGCTAATGCGGGCGTCGATGGTATCTGCCGCCTCCGGGGTGGTACCGACAACTACCAAGCGCGCGCATGGCAGGAGGTTGCGCATCTGGGGGTTGAAGAAGTCATAAAGCTCACGCAGCTGTTCAGGGGTGTCTAGGCCGGTGGCGTCAAAAACGAGGGCAGCGCGCTTCGCCTCTGCCGAAGAGTTGATGACCTGGTAGTCCACGGCTAGCTGGGAGCGCAAGAAGTCTGCGATGCGCCCCTGACCGCCGATGACAATGGGACCATCGAGCGCCGGTTCCCCTACCTTGTGGCGGCGCAGGGGGTACCCCTGCGGTACTCCTGCTTTGGCGGCGAGCGGTGAGTTGATGAGCTTCTCAGCAAATGTGACGTGCGGCATAGGCCGGCCTGTTCCTTTCTCGGTTCTTCACAACCTTGCAAGCCTTGATCGAGCGGTTGCAAGGTTAGTTAATTAAGTGATAGAACTAACAATATCACTTTAGTTGTGACGCGAAATAAACAGTCGGGTTGCTACCCCCTCCCACTGGGACGATTCGCACAAGACCACTCGCGAAGGAGTTTTCAATGACCAACCCCCCGCACCGCGTAGCCATCCTGGGTGGCAACCGCATTCCCTTTGCTCGCTCCAATAAGCAGTACGCTCATGCGTCCAACCAGGACATGCTTACCAGTGCGCTGGATGGCCTCGTGGCACGCTACGGGTTGCACGATGAACGCCTAGGCCTCGTGGCAGCCGGCGCAGTTCTCAAGCACTCCCGCGATTTCAACCTCACCCGCGAATCCGTACTCGGCTCCGCCCTCGATTCCACGACGCCAGCTATCGATATGCAGCAGGCCTGCTGCACTTCCCTTGCGGCAGCCATCCACGTCGGCGATGCCATCGCCCAAGGACGCATCTCCGCCGGCATCGCAGGAGGAACGGACACCACCTCAGACGCCCCGCTGGCTGTCAATGACACGCTGCGACGCACACTGCTCAACCTCACCCGTGCCAAGACCGCCGCACAGCGCGCACAGCTCGTCGGCTCCATCCGCCCATCGCAGCTGGCTCCGGAGCAGCCGCAGAATGGCGAACCCCGCACTGGGCTCTCCATGGGCGACCACGCCGCCATCACCGCCCGCGAGATGAACGTCAGCCGCGAAGCCCAGGACGAGCTGGCACTCGCCTCCCACCAGAACCTCCACAAGGCCTGGGAGGAGGGCTTCTTCAATGACCTCACCACCGGCTTCCTCGGCGTCAATCGCGATACCAACCTGCGCCCGGACTCCTCCCTGGAGTCCCTAGCCAAGCTGAAGCCAGTCTTTGGTAAACGCGATGCCGAGCAGCACGGCACGCAGGCCACCATGACCGCAGGCAACTCCACGCCGCTGACCGACGGCGCCTCCGTGGCCCTCCTCAGCTCTGAAGAGTGGGCTGCCGAACACAACATCGAACCCCGCGCCTTCCTGGTGGACTCCGAGACCGCGGCCGTCGACTTTGTCCACGGCCCAGACGGCCTTCTCATGGCCCCCACCTACGCGGTCCCGCGCCTGCTCGAGCGCAACAACCTAAGCCTGCAGGATTTCGATTTCTACGAGATCCACGAGGCCTTCGCCTCCCAGGTACTCGCCACCCTGTCTGCATGAGAGGACGAGACCTACTGTCGCGAGCGCCTCGGCCTGCAGTCTGCACTCGGCCCCATCGACCGCGCCAAGCTCAATGTCAAGGGCTCTTCTCTAGCAGCCGGTCACCCCTTCGCCGCTACCGGCACCCGCATCCTCGCCACCACGGCCAAGATTCTTGAGGAAAACGGCGGCGGACGCGCCCTCATTTCCATCTGCGCCGCCGGCGGCCAGGGTGTCGCAGCCATCGTCGAGCGTTAAGCACCGCCCTCTCAGAAAGGACCCCCATCATGGCACTCACCAAGTCTTCTTCAGACAAGAAACCCGTCTCCCCAGAGCTCAACAACCAAGCCACCACCGATGCACCCAAGGCGGAGGCCCGCAGCCCGCACCGCCTGCCCACCACCCCCAAGCCTTCCGTTGCCACCGAACTTGCCGCGCTTCTCGACGGCCCCATGCCGCCTTCCGCCAGGAACTGCGCACCTTCCTCAATGACCCGGAGCTCTTCCCAAAGCCCCACCTGTCCATGGCGGAGCAGCGCCAGCACACCTTTGAGAACCTCTCCAAGGTTCGCGATTTCGGCGGATTCAGCCACGGCCTGCGCAGCGCACACGGCGGCGCCGGCAAACCGAATCTCTCCACCTTCACCCTCGAGGGCCTAGCTTGGGTTGATGGCTCGCTGGCCATCAAGTCCGGTGTGCAGTGGGGCCTGTGGGGTGGCGCGCTAGATCAGCTGGGCACCGAGCGCCACCTCGACTGGATCAACAAGGCCGCCAGCCTGGAGCTTCCGGGCTGTTTCGCCATGACCGAGCGCGGCCACGGCTCCGACGTACAATCCCTAGAGACCACCGCAACCTTCGACCCGGAGACCGATGAGTTCATCATCAACACTCCCTCCGATTCCGCGGTGAAGAACTACATCGGCAACGCCGCCAAGGATGGCCGTGCGGCCGTCGTCTTCACCCAGCTCATTACCCCGGACAGCGATGGCCGCTCCCATGGCGTCCACGCCATCATCGTCCCTATCCGCGATGAAGAAGGCAACGAGCTACCAGGCGTCACCCTGGGCGATCATGGCCACAAGGGTGGTTTGGTGGGTGTCGATAATGGCACCCTGCGCTTCGACAACGTCCGCGTGCCACGCGAGAACCTGCTCAACCGCTTCGCCGATGTCGATGAGAAGGGTAAGTACTCCTCCCCGATCGAGTCCAAGAATGCCCGCTTCTTCACCATGCTGGGCACGCTTATCCGCGGCCGCATCGGTGTATCCGGCGCAGCGGGCGCGGCCACCGAGGCTTCCCTGGACATCGCCATCCGCTACGCCAACCGCCGCCGCCAGTTTGAGGGCGCGACCGGCGTGGAAAAGCGCCTCATCGAGCACCGCCAGCACCGTCGCCGCCTGCTCATTCCGCTGGCCCGTACTTACGCGCTGCACCTGCTCTACAACCAGATTCTGGAACGCTACCAGGAGCAAAACGATCAGCATGAGGCCGGAACGTGGTCGGTGACGGAACCGACCGAAGAGCAGAAGTTCGCCTCCCGCGAGATGGAATCCCTGGCTGCGGCCATCAAGACTGCGCAGACCCAGCACGCCACCCGCACCATCCAGGAATGCCGCGAGGCCTGCGGCGGTGCTGGCTACATGTCGGAGAACCGCTTGACCACCTACCGCGCCGACTCCGATGTCTTCGCCACCTTCGAGGGCGATAACACCGTGCTCATCCAGATGGTGGGCAAGAACCTGCTCACCGCCTATGGCCGCGCGATGAATGACATGAGCCCGTGGGACACCGTGAAGTACGCAGCCACCACCGCCACCGACGTGGTTCGCCGCCGCTACGGGTTCACCACCCGTCTGCAGGGGCTGGTGGACCGCGTGAATCCTTCAGAGGCCTCGCTTTTCGACGCCACCTACCAGGCCAAGCTGATCGACGACCGCGCCCAGTCCATCCTCTTCTCCCTCGTGCGCCGCATCCAGCCGGCCCGCAAGGCCGATAAGGTGCAGGCAGCTGCCATCGTGGACCAGTGCCAGGATCACCTCATCGCCGCCGGCTGGGCCCGCGTGGATACCTTGTTGGTCCAGGCCATGATTGAGGCAGAAGAGCGCCTTGAGGAAGGCTCGCTGGCACGCCAGGTCTTCGAGCAGCTGCGCCACCTCTTTGTCTTCGACACCTTGGTTCAGCACGCGGGCTGGTACCAGGAGCACAACCTGATTCCGGCCGGCCGCATGAAGGCCGCCCGCGCTGCTATCAACGACCTCGTCGATTCGCTCGCACCATGGTCCGTCGTACTCGTGGATGCCTTCGGCGTTCCGCCTGAGGTACACAACATCCCGATGCTCACCGAGGCCGGTGTGGATCCGCTCCACGTCTAGTCACGCCACGCATCTCGAGGGCACTTCCGCCACCTGGCGGGGCGCCCTCCCTGCTTTCAGTCACGCGCAGTATCACACATTTACCATCCACAAGCATGACTACCTCACACGCCATGTTCTCCAGTTCCTTCCCACCTTCCGAAGACATCTTGGTCTCCGGTACTCTGCGCAACGACATCTCGCTGCATCTGTTCCACGGCCACTCACGCCGGGACATTCACAACGACTTCTTCGAGCTTCTCGACGATCCCTCTGATTGGGAGAGCACCCGCCAGGACCCGTTCCCAGAAGATTTCGACGCCATCATCGACGAAGTTGCCGCCGATTACGCTCAAAAAGTTACAGAAAAGTCTGCTGATGCACAGCGCCTCGACGCCCTTCGGGATGAACTGCGACAGCACAACCTAGCTTTCAGCTTTGACGAGGGGTGGGACGCCTCCGACGGCGCTGAGTGCGGAGCCGAACAAGCGGAAGAAGACGATGCCGCAGGATATGTTTATTGCCACATGCAGGACGTCGACAGGCTGATTCACACCGGAGAACTTTTCTTCGGTTTCGGAACCATGAAAACCGATGACGAGCTCAGCACGCCAGCAAGCGTTGGCGAGCAACTCGTCGAAGCGCTGCGCGCTGTTGGTTTCAACCCCACCTGGGATGGCAACCCTAACGCACGTGTGCTCTGCCAAGGCCTAGTTGTCGAATTTCCCCTCGCGGAGGACCTCACCAACGCCTAATAGACGCTTCCAATAGATCCTTTAAAGCTAGCCCGCGACAACCATCCAGATGGCTACCATGTGCACCACCGCCGCGGCAATCGTCGCGGTGTGAAAGTGCTCGTGGTAGCCATACCAACGTGCGTTGCGACCCGGCCACTTGAAGCCGTACATCAGAGCCCCCACTGAATAGACCACGCCACCCGCAAAAAGCAGCCACACCACGGCCGGCCCTGCGGAGTGCCACAGATTCGGCAACAGAGGCAGGATGAGCCAACCCAGCACGAGATAGACCACCACGTCCAGCCACCGCGGATGATTAATCCACACCAAGTTCAAGACAACCCCCATGGTGGCGCCCACCCACGCAGCAGTCAGCATCCATAGCGCCTGCGTGGGCTCCAGCACGATGGCACACAGCGGCGTGTAGGTCGCCGCGATGAACACCGAAATCGTCGCGTGATCAGCACGCCGCCACCACTGCACAGCACGCATCGATACCCATGGCCAGCGGTGGTACAGCGCCGAGACTGTAAAGAGGCCAACCACGCCGACGCCATACACCGTTACTGCTAACCCCTGCCACCACGGCAGCGTCATCCACGCAAAGGTAATCAACACTGTCGATGCGATCAGGGAAGCAAGCGCAGCAAAGAGGTGACCCCAGCCGCGCGTTAATGGGCGCGGGCCGCGGTCCGCCATCCAGTACGTGCGCTGGATGAGCTGCTCTATCGTGCTATTTTCCTGCACAGAGCCTGATTCAACTGGAAATTCTTGCGGGGACGATTTCTGAGCACTGGGTGCGTTCATAGTGGGGGCCTTGCCTTGCCTGAGATGCGGGTCGTGCGCATAACGCATTCACTCCCAAAACTTACGTATCCGTAACTATACGGCCGAGCATTGCGGCAGACAAGGGTGGAGCGAAAGTTTCCTCCAGTTTTTCTTCCAATATTTGCAGCACGAGGGCACTGGCCACGTAAACTACCCACATTATGCTTTCCTTTGTCTCACGCTCTCGCCGCACCGCGGCGCTGTTCGCAGCTACCATGGTGGCGCTGGGAGCGGCGTCGGCAGGCGTCGGCTCCGCCTCTGCACAGTCCAGCACCATCGGCGAGGTTTCCTCGCGCGTGACCAACCCGCAGCCCTGGCTCGGTGACAAGGCCTTCATTACCTCTAAGCGCCACATGGGCGGCAACCACTGGGTGGTGGACGTCTGGTCCCCGGCCAATCATGCGGTGATTTCTAATAACGTCCTACTCCCTGAGGGCGATAAGCCGCGCCCCTCCTTCTACCTGCTGCCCGGCGTAGAGGGCGGCCAAGCGGGCATGAACTGGATGACCCACTCCGATATCCGTCATTGGGCCGTAGGCAAGAACGTCAACGTCGTAATGCCGCTCGGCGGTGCCTACTCTCTCTACACCGATTGGAATGCCGAGGATCCCATCCTGGGGGTCAACAAGTGGAACACCTACATGACCGCTGAGTTGCCCCCGCTGATCGACGCCGAATTCCACGGCACCGGCCGCGATGCCATCGGCGGCATTTCTTCTACTGGCGGCGCCGCACTCGACATCGCCGGCCACGCCCCACAGCGCTACAAAGCCGCAGCCTCCTACTCCGGTTGTCCGGTGCGCTCCGGTGCGATTGGTTTCCCTACCTCCACCGCGATGATTGCCTACGGCGGCGGCTCCTCCTTCAATGCCTGGGGCCTGCCAGGCTCCCCGCAGTGGTTCGAGCACGACCCCAACGCCAACCCCGGACGCCTGCGCGACGTCGAGGTCTTCGTGGGCTCGGCCTCCGGCACCCCGGGCCCCATCGATGGCACCAACAGCCCCGCCCAGTGGCTGGGCCCCCGCGCGGTAGAGATGGTGGCCAACCAGTGCTCGGAGGAATTCACCCGCAACGCCCGCAACGCCGGGGTGCGCGTGAACCGCTACTTCAGCCCCCAGGGTTCGCACACCTTCAACCTCTTCTCCCACCAGATGAAGCTGAGTTGGGACCAGACCATCGCCCGCACTATCGGCGCCTAAGTTTTGACTGGTTGTCGCTTCACTGCAGACGCAAGCCCCCTTCATCACCACGACCACGAAATATACCCACTGCAGGATTTGATTCCACTAACCCTCAGCTAAACAACTAGATCTTCAAGGTTCACGTTTGCCCGAAAAAAAGGGATTGACGCATGTCAAGATTCTGCGGTAAAATTTTGGTTAATAGTTCAGCCCGCCCGGTTCCCTTCGGAAACACGGAGTGGGCTGGATCTCTATTTGCGCAGTCTCGCCAACACTGTCATCGTGGCAACACATCCCACCTCTAGATTGGCTTTTCATGTCTTCTACGCTCAAGCCAGCAGCGACCATTGGCGAACACATTCTTCGCCTGCAAAGCCGCGGCATGAAGATCGACAGAGCTTTAGCTGAACAATGGTTTTCACACGTCAGCTACTACCGGCTTTCCGCCTATTGGTATCCGGCTAGACAGTTCACTGAAGACGGAACTAGCCGAATTAGCAGCTTCGTCGATGGTACTGACTTTGCCGACGTCGTCTCCTTATATGAAGCCGATCGGAAACTCCGTACCCTGATTCATGATGGTATGGAGCGAATCGAGGTTGCGATGCGCACCAAGCTCGTCGAGCTACTGTGTACTCGACACCCCAATGATCCTACTTTCTATCTCCGTTCAGACGACTTTCGGCCAAACTTTGACCACGTGTCGTGGCTGAGTACAGCGTACGGTCGGCTTGCGAGAGCGAAGAAGAGCAACGCCGTGAAGCACTACATTGATGAATACGGTGGACAGTATCCCATGTGGGTTGTGGCTGAAGTGCTCGATTTTTCGGACATTTCAAAGCTCTATGCAGGCTTAGGATCCAACGATCAACGGTCAATTTCGGAAGCGCTGAATATAAAGATCAACTTCTCTAGTTTGAATAGGAATCAGAAGCAAAGACTTACGAAGAAACATCCGCTGGCGAGTTGGCTCGAGCAGCTAACTGTCATTCGGAATACATGTGCCCACCATGGAAGGCTGTGGAATCGTTCATTTGCTCCGGCTCCAACTGAGGTTATCCGGAACAATGGAAACCTACACATCCTTCCAGAGAATCAAAGTGAGAAGTTATTCGGCGCTTTGATAATCATGGCGCATTTACTGCGGACTGTGTCTCCTGGAACCACGTGGCCTGAAAAAGTAGTGGCCTTGTTAAATGGACACTTCCTCACCAATCCTCTTGTCGAAAAAGCCAGTATCGGTATTCATGGCAACTGGGATGAAGAAACAATTTAAATGACTCGGAAAAGGAAAAGCCCGGCCGAAGCCGGGCTGATGCAGCGTCAACGCTGCTGAGCGGAACTGCGCGTTTTACTCCACGACGGAGTTCGCGCCGACGGCGTGACCGAAGAGGTCCGGCAGGGTCGCCGCCCAAGCTTCGCGCAACTCGGAAACAGCAACGGACTCGCCGCCCAGCTCCAGCTCACCGTTGTCGGTGGTCTGGCCGACGACGACGGCCGGAACGCCGCACTCCTCGGCGCGCTGCAGCAGCATGTCGACGCGGTCAGCGGTCGTTGCTACCAGTACTCGGGAGGCGGACTCAGAGAAGGCTGCCACGAAGGCGTCCTCGTGGACCTTAGACAGATCCAGGCTCAGGCCCACGCCGCTGCGCTTGGCCATCTCGAATGCAGTAACGGCGAGACCGCCTTCGGAGATGTCGTGTGCAGCGGTCAGGCCTTCGTTGCCCACGAAGAAGTCCGCGAGACGCTGCTCGTTGGCCAGGTCCACCTGTGGCGGCAGGCCATTGAGTCCCTTCTCTGACTCGTGACCTTGTTCACGAGCGCTTACCTGCTGCCAGATGGAACCACCGAACTCATCCTTGGTCTCACCCAGCAGAACAAGGACCTCCGGCTCCTCTACGCGTCCAAGCTCGTTGCCGATGGACGTGTGGACGTCGTCGATGACACCCAGGACGCCTACGACGGGCGTCGGCAAGATCGGCTCCTCGCCGGTTTGGTTGTAGAAGGAGACGTTGCCACCGGACACGGGGATGCCGAGCTCCACGGCGCCGTCGGCAAGCCCGTGCACGGACTCGCGGAACTGCCACATTACGTCCGGGTTCTCCGGGGAGCCGTAGTTGAGGCAGTTGGTGATGGCGACCGGGCGGGCACCGGTCACAGCGACGTTGCGGTAGGCCTCCGCCAACGCCAGGCGTGTGCCCATGTTCGGATCCAGCTTGGTGTAGCGCCCAGAAGCATCAGCCGATACCGCGATACCGCGGCCGGTCTCCTCGTCGATGCGCAACACACCAGCGTTCGCGTGATGGGACTGCACGGTGTTGCCGCGCACGTAGCGGTCATACTGCTCGGTGATGAAATCACGGGAGCACAGCGCCGGGGAGGCCACGAGCTTCTTCAGCGCCACGGTAAGGTCCTGCTTCTCGACGCCCTTGAACTCCTGCAGCGCATCCTGCCACTCCGGGCGGGCGTAGGGGCGGTCGTAGACCGGGGCCTCGTCCGCGATGGTGCCGGCTGGGGCATCCACAACGACCTCGCCTTGATGGCGAATGATGAGGTGCTTGCCAGTGGTAACCTCACCGATCTCGGCGCAGGTGACGTCCCAATGCGCGCAGATCTCCTTGAACTTTTCCACGTTCTCCGGGGTCACCACGGCACACATGCGCTCCTGGGACTCGGAGGCAAGGATCTCCGCGGCGGTCATATCCTTGGCGCGCAGCGGGACGTTGTCCAGGTTGATCTCCATGCCGCCATCACCGGCGGCGGCCAGCTCGGAGGTGGCGCACGCCAGGCCCGCGCCGCCCAAGTCCTGGATGCCCACGACGATGCCGGACTTGTACAGCTCCAGGCAGCACTCGATGAGGACCTTCTCCGCGAACGGGTCGCCCACCTGAACGGCCGGCAGCTTGCGCTCCGCGCCGTCCTCGAAGGTGTCAGAAGCCAACACGGACACGCCACCGATGCCATCGAGGCCGGTGCGCGAGCCGAAGAGCATGACCTTGTTTCCAGTACCGGAGGCGAAGGCCAATTTCAGGTCCTCCACCTTCAGCGTTCCCACGCACAGCGCGTTAACCAGCGGGTTGCCAGCATAAGACTCATCAAAAACGGTTTCGCCGCCAATGTTAGGCAGGCCCAAGCAGTTGCCGTAGTGCGAAATACCGCCAACCACGCCAGGCAAAACGCGCTTGGTGTCGGGGGCATCCGCCGGGCCGAAGCGCAGCTGGTCCATCACGGCAATCGGGCGAGCGCCCATGGCCATGATGTCGCGGACGATGCCGCCGACACCCGTGGCCGCACCCTGGTGCGGCTCCACGTAGGAGGGGTGGTTGTGGCTTTCCACGCGGAAGGTCACCGCGTTGCCGTCTCCGATATCCACCACGCCGGCGTTCTCACCGATGCCGGCGAGGATCTTGGAGCCCATTTCCTCGGTCATGGTCTCGCCGAAGTAGCGCAGGTGCGTCTTGGAGGACTTATAAGAACAGTGCTCCGACCACATCACCGAGTACATGGTCAGCTCGGCGTCGGTGGGGCGGCGGCCCAGGATCTCGCGGATGTGCGCGTACTCGTCATCCTTCAGGCCCAACTCGCGGTAGGGCTGCTCCAGCTCAGGCTGCGCAGCTGCTTGCTCGACGGTGTCGTTGTGTACGGTCATTGTTTCTCCTTATAACCGTCGGCGCGGGTTAAGCGACGACCTTGAGGGCGGACACAAACAAACCCAGACCGTCGGTGGACGGGCCGGTGAGAAGATCGATGGCGTGCTCTGGGTGCGGCATCAGCCCCACCACGTTGCCGGCCTCATTGGTGATGCCGGCGATGCCGTTGATGGAGCCGTTGAAGTTATCGGTATAACGGAAGACCACGCGGCCTTCGCCCTCCAAGCGTTCCACGGTCTCCGCATCCGCCTGGAAGCGGCCCTCGCCGTGCTTCGCTGGAATCAGGATGCGCTGGCCCTGCTCAAACTCGCTGGTCCAGGAGGTCTGTGCGTTCTCCACCTCGAGGTAGGTATCCACGCAGTGGAAGTGCAGGCCCTGGTTGCGAGTCAGGGCGCCGGGCAGCAGGCCGGTCTCCGTCAAAATCTGGAAGCCGTTGCAGATGCCGAGCACCGGCATGCCCTTATTCGCTGCTTCCACCACCGCGCGCATCACCGGGGCCAGCGCCGAAATAGCGCCGGAGCGCAGGTAGTCACCGTAGGAAAAGCCACCGGGTACAACGACGGCGTCCACTCCTCGCAGGTCTTCATCCGCATGCCACAGGGACACGACGTCGGCGCCGGCGGTGCGGGCGGCGCGGGCCGCGTCGACGTCGTCAAGCGTGCCAGGGAAGGTAATAACGCCGATCTTCATTACTGGATGACCTCGTAATCCTCGATCACGGTGTTGGCCAGCAAGGTGGAAGCCACCTTCTCGAGTTCCTCGGCGCTGACCGAATCATCAACTTCAATTTCAAAGCGCTTGCCCTGGCGCACGTCGCTGACACCAGCAACCCCCAGGCGGCCCAGCGCGCGAACGACGGCCTGGCCTTGCGGGTCCAAAATCTCGGCCTTGGGCATGACATTGACAACTACACGAGCCATGAAAATTTTGCCTTACTGTGCGTGAGTATAGGTGCCCCGCCAGTCTATCCCGCCGGCAAGAAAGATTCGGAATCTTTGGGGGTGATGAATTCAAACCAAACGGTTGAAGAATTCTTGGGGAATCCCACCTTAACCCCCAGCTCGCCCTCTGCGCTTCGGTATCACGTGCCCCGAAACCCAGGTAGAACGAGATGCGCTGCCCTTTCTCACCTATCCAAGGAACCTCTCATGCATTTCAAACGCATTGGCTCACTCGCCATCGCCGCCCTTGTCTCTACCTGCATTGTTGTCCCCCAGGCCAGCGCCTTTGTGGACGGCTCCAACGCCGTCATCTCTGAGGTCTACGGTGGCGGCGGCAACAAGGGTGCCGCGTTTAACCACGATTTCATCGAGCTTTATAACCCCACCTCAGCTGACCTCGACCTCACTGGCTGGTCCGTGGAGTACCTGTCCGCCTCCGGCAACTCTGGCGGAAAGCACGAGCTGTCCGGTTCCCTCCCGGCCGCGGGCCACTTCCTCATCCAGGAAGGTGGTGGCGGCACCGGTGAGCCGCTTCCTGCTCCTGATGCAGAGGGGAACCTGAATCTGTCCGGCTCCAAGGGCTCGGTGAAGCTTTACGACGCCTCCGGGGCCGTGGTAGACCTCGTGGGGTACGGGGAGGCGTCGCTCAGCGAGGGCTCCCCTGCCCAGGCCTTGAACAACTCCACCTCTGCGCAACGCGACGCCGAGGGCACCGACACCGACGACAACGTTGCTGACTTCAGCGCTACAGCGCCGACGCCGAAGTCTGCTGGCGGTGGCGCCACCGCGCCGGAGGACCCCACACCGGCCGAGCCGGGCGCATCCGTCACCATCCCGGAAATCCAGGGCACCGGCGCGGAGTCCCCGCTCAAGGGACAGAACGTCACCACCCAGGGTGTTGTCACCGCCGTGTGGCAGGGTGAGAAGTCCCTCAACGGCTTCACCATCCAGACCCCGGGCACGGGCGACACCGTACCGGCAGAGGCCTCTGAGGCTGTCTTCGTCTACACCGGCGGCACCGGCTTCTACCCAAAGATTGGGGAATCCGTCGAGGTCACCGGCACCGTTGATGAGTACTACGGCCAGACCCAAATCGCCCTGGCCCAGGGCTCCGTCCTCGACACCGCACTCGATCCCGCCACCCCGCTCGCCATCGACGCCCTACCCGAGGGAGATGAGGAGCGAGAGAAGCTCGAGTCCATGCTGCTCAAGCCGGGCGTGCACACGGTGACCGATAACTACGGCCTCAACCGCTACGGCGAGCTCGGTCTAGCACCGGGCACCGAGGCGCTGCGCCAGCCCACCGATATTGTCTCCCCTGGCACCCAGGAGCAAAAGGACATGGAAGCCTCTAACGCGGCGAAGTACGTCATCGTGGATGACGGCTCCACCCGTGACTTCACCCGCGATGGCGCGTCGGCGAAGCTGCCGTACATCATGCAGAACGGCTCGGATGTGAAGACGATTCGCACGACGAACCAGGTGGAGTTCGCGGACTCCGGCGTCATCCTGGGTTACGGCCACGAGCAGTGGCGCTTCCAGCCCACCACGATGATTACGGGTGACTCCGCTACCGCAGATCTGCCAATTACGTGGGACCCGGCCCGTCCGGAGGCCCCGCAGGTGGCTGGCGATTACACCGTGGCGGCGTTCAACGTGCTCAACTTCTTCATCAACCTTGGTGAGGACAACGGCGCGAAGGCGTACAAGGACCGTTTCGGTAACGGTGTGGGCTCCGACAGCCCCACCTTCCGCGGTGCGTGGTCTGCCTCCGCATTTGAGGACCAGAAGGGCAAGATCCTCACTGCGCTGGAGGGCCTTGACGCCGATGTCATTGGCTTGTCTGAGATTGAGAACGCCGCCAACACCGTGGGTGGCACCTATGACGATGCCGTGAAGTACCTCGTGGGTGAGCTCAACTCCCGTGCGGGGTCTGAAAAGTGGGATTACGTCAAGGCCCCAGCGAACTCCGCGGCGGACACGGATGTCATCCGCACTGCGATCATCTACAAGAAGGACCGCGTCGAGCCGGTCGGTGAGACCTCCTTGCTTGAGGATGAGCGTTTCAAGGGTACCGCCCGCACCCCGCTCGCTGCGGAGTTTGAACCGGTTGCTGACAAGTGCGCTCCTGAGGGCCCCGATTCCTTCGTGGTGGTGACCAACCATTTCAAGTCCAAGGGCTCCGTGGCCAACGGTGACAAGGACACCGGCGATGGTCAGGGCAACAACCCGAACGTGCGCAATGCCCACGCCCAGGCAGTCCTGGATGGTTTGTCCAAGCAGCCACAGTGGCAGGAGAAGGCCACCTTCGTCATGGGTGACTTAAACGCTTACTCCAAGGAAGACGCCATCTCCGTCTTCCGCAACGCTGGCTACACCATCCCGGTTGAGGAGCTCAACGCCCAAGAGGACTGGCAGGACGTGGCCTCCTACCAGTTCTCCGGCCGCCTCGGCTCCCTGGACCACATCCTGGCCAACGAGCACGTCGACGCCCAGGCCGCGCAGACGTGGAACATCAACTCCGACGAGCCGATTGCCATGGAGTACTCCCGCCGCAACTACACCGGCGGCGATGTCTTTGAGGCCGATAACCCCTACCGCTCCTCCGACCACGACCCGGTCAAGGTGGGCTTCAACCTTGCGACGGTGAAACGCTCTGCGGACGAGCTCGAGGGCTGCGGCTCTGCTGAGAATCCGGATCCAGCTGAAGACCCGGATCAGGCTGATGAGTCTCGCAGCATCAAGTCTGTCACCGTCAACGACGAGGGCCACCTCATCATCACCTACACCGACGGCACCACCGAAGACGCCGGCAATGTTGTCGGTGCCGATGGCAAGGATGGTACCGACGGCGAAGACGGCGCTGACGGCAAGCCAGGCAAAGACGGCCGTGGTATTGAGTCCGTGACCACCAACGACAGGGGCAAGGTCATCGTCGCCTACACCGACGGCACAACCGATAATCTCGGTCTCCTTGTCGGACCGAAGGGCGACCAGGGCTCACCGGGTAGCGACGGCAAAGACGGTAAGGACGGAGCCGATGGTCAAGACGGCAAGGATGGCCGTGGCATCGAGTCCGTGACCACTGACGCTGCGGGCAACCTCGTTGTGAAGTACACCGATGGCACTTCCGAAACCATCAAGGTAGACAGCAAGCCCGCCAGCCGAACCGGTTCTTCTACTGGCGAGCGCTGCCTGCCGACTGCCCTCGGTCTCGCCATCCCCGCAGCCCTTGCCATCCCGCTGGCCTTCCTTGGGTTTGCCAATACACAGTTCAACATCCCGGGCTTCGAGCCGGTCCGGAAGCAGATTGAGTCGATGGCCCGCAACATCCCGCGCGAAGCTCAGTACGCTGCCGGTGGTCTCGGCCTGCTGGCTGCGCTTGGCATCATCGGCGCGGCCTGCGTCCCGACCGGGTCTAAATAAAGCACTCTGCTGAGCGTATTTATTCAGTCTCGTTAAGCCCCTCATCTGAGGGGCTTTTCTCCTACCAGCCCGATTACCCCTCTAACCAGGAATTTTCTTCCTCCAGTTGCGGGGTTGCTAGTGCTGTTTTAGTCT